>NZ_BCBI01000008.1:0-135663 GCF_001320565.1 Pseudomonas sp. NBRC 111132 | reverse complement strand
GGTGGCCATCGACTCCAGCAGCACCTCGGTGGAGTTACCGAAGTTGACGAATTCCACATCCAGGTTGTGGCGTTTGAAAATGCCTTGGCTGTCGGCTACGGCCACCGGTGCCAGGCACACGGCATTGAGGTTGGTCGCCAGCCTGACCTTGCGCGGTTCGGGCAGCACCCAGCGGTTGCTCTCCAGGTCCAGGCCACTGCCGACGGGTTGTACGGCGTGCTCGCTGTGGCCGGCGTGGCTGCTGTCGGCGAAGGCCAAGCGGCCGAACAAGGTTGCCGCCGTGGCGGTGCCGGCCAACGCCAGCAGTTGACGGCGGTTGAATGAAGCAATGGGCATGGCGCCTCCATGTGCGATCAGGGGGCAGGCACCACGTGGTCGGGTAGCGTGCGAGAAACCGGCAGCTCAAGGCCGGCTGAGTGGCTTAGACAGTAAAGGCTTTCTGCATAATAATAAAATTCAATTTAGATATAACTTAATATGCAAAAAATGCATTTATTGCGCTGAGCTGTCGCGACCTGCTCGGTTCGCGACGATGGAGCGCAAGGTCGATGCTCATTTATCATGCTGGCTGCCTTCACCTTGCCCTAGGAAACCTGCCATGAGCGCCCCCCAGTTTCGCACCCCCATTCCCGCAGATGCCGAGCGCTGCTACGCCATCGAAATTGGCGCCTATGAGGGGGATGAGGCGGCCACGCTGGAAAAAATCCGCACGCGTATCGCGCAGTACCCGCAAGGCTTCCTGTTGCTGGAACGTGACGGCGAGATCGTGGGTTTCATCAACAGCGGCTGCGCCCACGACGTGGTGATGTCCGACGAAGCGTTCAAGGAACTGGTCGGCCATGACCCGGCAGCGCCGAACGTGGTGATCATGTCGGTGGTGGTAGACCCGGCGCACCAGGGCAAAGGCTACGCCAAGCTATTGATGGACGCGTTCATCGCACGCATGCAGGCGGCGGGCAAGCAGACCATTCACCTGATGTGCAAGGAGCAGCATGTGCCCTTGTACCAGAAGCTGGGCTACCAGTACGTGAAGCCGTCGCCATCGGACCACGGCGGTATGGCGTGGCATGAGATGATCATGTCCCTGTGAGTGCCACTAAAGGCAACTCAACACTGCAAGGCATCGCGCAGTTGCATGACGCCATCGAGCGCCAGCGCCTGGGCTGAGTAGCACAGGCCGATGCGTCGACGCAGGTCCAGTTGGGGCATGGGTTGCCAGCGCACGCCAGGATGCTCGGCGGCCAGTGACTGCGGCACGATTGCAGCGCCCAGCCCGGCGGCGACCAATTCCAGGGCCAACACAAAGCTATCGGCTTCTGCTACCGGGTTCACGCTGTAGAACGGCAGCAGGCGCTGATGGCTCGGCTGCGCAGGGCAGGTAATCCAGTGCTCGGCAGCGCTTGCCTGGGTTGCAAGGGCCAGCACGAACGGGTCGCTGTGCAGCGGCAAGAACAACTCATCTTCACAGCGCTGCTCTTCGCTGGCCAGCCGCACCTCGCCCATGCAGCCGGTTACCAATTGCAGGCGCACTGGGGGCTGGATGGCCGCCGCCGCCAGCACAAGCTTGGCCAGCACCGCTTTGCTTACATCCTGCTCGACGCCAACCTGCAACGGTGAACGTTCACGATCACCCTTGAAACGCCCCAGCAGGCGGTTGGCATCGGCGACCATCCGTTGCGCCTCGGGGTACAGCGCGCGGGCATCTTCGGTCACGTCCACGCCACGGGCCTGGCGCACGAACAGCGTGGTGCCCAAGGCTTCTTCCAGTGCCTTGATACTGCCAGACAGCGCCGGTTGGCTAAGGTGTATCGAACGTGCGGCGGCGGTGATGTTGCGCTCTTCGAACACGGCGATGAAAGCACGGAGCTGGCGATAATCCATGGGTTACCCATAAGTGATGCCGATGGTTGCGAAAGGAATTTCCCATTTTTCGGCAGAAAAACTGGCTTCTATACTCGCTCTACTTCTTACCCATAGGCAAATTGGATAACAGGATGGCGACCATGACCAACACCCATAAACCGCTGGTGGTAATTACCGGTGCCAGCTCCGGCATTGGCCTGGCCACCGCCAAGCTGCTGTCCAGCCGCGGCCATGCACTGTTGCTGCTGTCTCGCCGCCTGGCGCCGATGCAACAACTGCAGTTGCCCAACACGCTGGCGCTGCCGGTCGATGTGACTGACCGCGCGGCTGTGCTGGCTGCCGTTGCCGAGGCCGAGGCACGCTTTGGCCCGGTCGACGCGATCATCAACAATGCCGGTGTAATGCTGCTGGGCGCAATCGCCACGCAGGACCCAGAGCAGTGGGACCGCATGCTCGACGTGAACGTGCGTGGGCTGCTCAACGGCATCCATGCCGTGGCCGGCGGCATGGTCGAGCGCAAGCACGGCACCATCATCAACGTCAGCTCCGTGGCCGGGCGCAAGGCCTTCCCCAACCATGTCGCCTATGTCGGTACCAAGTTCGCCGTTACCGGCCTTTCGGAAAACCTGCGCGAAGAACTGGCACCGAGTAACGTGCGGGTGATCACCATCGAGCCGGGCGCTGTCGACACCGAACTGCTCAGCCACACGACCGATGACGCCATCAAGGCGGGCTACAACGACTGGAAGCAGGAAATGGGCGGGGTGCTGACGGCGCAGACCATTGCCGAGACCATCGGCTTTGCCTATGGCCAACCGCAATCGGTGTGCATTCGCGAAATTGTGGTATGCGCTACCCGTCAGCAGCAATAAACGACCCGATCGACTGGCGCGGTTTCCTCCAGGAGACCGCGCCAGCCTAAGGAGGTGCAGTGTCAGTGCATGTGCGCCACTGACGTCTTACCCGTTTTGAAGTGCCCCTCATCAGCCTCCATGATCGGCACTTCGTTGCCGTCCCGGTCATACAGCTTGCCATCACGGAACACATCGCCTTCATTCAACCCGGCGATGTCCCGGTAGCGCAGGGTGCGCTCGCTGGCCGCGACGAACACCGACTGTTGATCGGAGTTGCCAGCGCGCAGGTGGTTGAACAGCAGGTTGAGCAGAATCGCCATGATCGCCGCCGAGCTGATGCCCGAGTGGAAGATGGTCTCGAACCAGGCCGGGAAGTGGTGATAGAAGCCTGGCGCTGCGATCGGGATCATGCCAAAGCCGATCGAGGTGGCGACAATGATCAGGTTCATGTTGTTGCGGTAGTCCACCTGGGCCAGGGTGCGGATGCCGCTGGCCGCGACCGTGCCGAACAGCACCAGCCCGGCGCCACCGAGCACCGCTGTAGGCACCGCGGCGACCAGCCGGCCCATCACCGGCAGCAGCCCCAGGGTCACCAGGATCAGCCCGGCGCTGGCCACCACGTAGCGGCTCTTCACCCCGGTCACGGCCACCAGGCCGACGTTCTGCGCGAAGGCACTTTGCGTGAACGAGCCGAACAGCGGCGCCAGGGCGCTGGAGATCATGTCGGCGCGCAGGCCATTGCCCAGTCGCTTGGAGTCGACCGGGGTGCCGATGATTTCACCCACCGCCAGGATGTCGGCCGAGGTCTCGACCATGGTCACCACGATGACGATAAGCATGGACAGAATCGCCGCCACCTGGAACTGCGGCGCACCGAAGTGCAGCACCTCGGGCATGGCCATCCACGGCCCTTGCAGTGCCTGGGAGAAATCAGCCATGCCGGTGGCCATCGCCGCCAGCGTGCCGATCACGATCGCCAGCAGGATCGACAGGCGCGACAGGCTGGCACTGCCCAGCTTGCTCAGCAGCAGTACCGAGGTCAGGGTGAACGCGGCCAGGCCAATGTTAGCCGGGCTGCCGAAGTCGGCGGCCTGGCTGTTGCCGCCCATGGCCCAGCGCGCGGTCACCGGCATCAAGGTCAGGCCGATGGTGGTGATGACGATGCCGGTCACCAATGGCGGAAAGTACTTGATGATGCGTGAGAACAGCGGGGTGATCAGCAGGCCGACCAGCGATGACACGATCACTGCGCCGAACACCACCTGCATGCCCCCGATACCGTCATTGCCGATGATCGCGACCATGGTGGCGACGCTGGCGAAGGACACCCCTTGGACCAGTGGCAGGCGGCAGCCGAAGAAGGGAATGCCCAAGGTCTGCAGCAGCGTTGCCAGGCCGCCGGCGAACAGCGACGCGGCGATCAGCAGGCCAACGTCGCCAGCGCTGAGGCCGGCGGCTTGGCCGATGATCAGCGGCACGGCGATCATGCCGCCATACATGGTCAGTACATGCTGCAGGCCGTAAGCCAGGTTGGCGCCCACGCCGAGGTTCTCGTCTTCTGGACGAGGTGAAGCGGGAGAAGTCATGGTGAGTAGCTCGCTTTGTTATTTTATGCGTCTAACAGCACGGTCTCAGTCGCATTCGTTGAGAAAAGAACAGGCAGGAATGGGCTGCTGCGCCCGGCTTGGGGCGCAGCAGCCCGGGTGCATCACGCGCCGCTGACCAACTGGTGTGCCAGCTGGTTGTGGCGCTCCAGCACGCGTGGCAGGTCGACGGTGGCCAGCTGGCCATCCTTCACCACCACACGGCCGTTGATCACGCTGGTGTGCACTTGGGTTGGCGTGCAGAACACCAGCGCTGCCAGCGGGTCGTGGTGGCCGCCGGCATAGGCCACGTGGCCCAGGTCGAACGCGACGAAGTCGGCGACCATGCCGGGGGCCAGGGCGCCGATGTCATTGCGGTTGAGCACCTTGGCGCCGCCGAGGGTGGCGATTTCCAGGGCTTCGCGTGCGGTCATGGCGTCGGGGCCGAAGCCCACCCGCTGGAGCAGCAAGGCCTGGCGCACTTCACCGATCATGCTGGCGCCGTCGTTGGACGCCGAGCCATCGACCCCCAGGCCCACCGGTACGCCGTGGTCACGCATCTTGCGCACCGGGGCGATACCCGAGGCCAGGCGCATGTTCGAGCATGGGCAGTGGGCAACGCCGGTGCCGGTGCGGGCGAACAGCTCGATGCCATGCTGGTCGAGCTGTACACAGTGGGCATGCCAGACATCGTGGCCGACCCAGCCGAGGTCTTCGGCGTATTCGGCAGGGGTCATGCCGAACTTTTCGCGGCTGTAGGCGATGTCGTTGACGTTTTCGGCCAGGTGGGTGTGCAGCGACACCCCGTACTGGCGCGCCAGCACGGCAGCTTCACGCATCAAGTCACGGCTGACCGAGAACGGCGAGCACGGCGCGACCACGATGCGGCGCATCGAGCCGTGGCTGGCGTCGTGGTAGTCCTCGATCAGGCGTTGCGACTCCTTGAGGATGTCGGCTTCCTTTTCCACCACCGAGTCGGGTGGCAAGCCGCCCTGGCTCTGGCCCACGCTCATGCTGCCGCGTGCGGCGTGGAAGCGCATGCCGATTTCGGCGGCAGCGTGGATGCTGTCATCGAGCTTGCAACCGTTGGGGTAGATGTACAGGTGGTCGCTGGAGGTGGTGCAGCCGGAGAGGATCAGCTCGGCCATGGCGGTCTGGGTCGACACCGCGATCATTTCGGGGGTCAGGCGTGCCCAGATCGGGTACAGGTTGGTCAGCCAGTTGAACAGTTCGCCGTCCTGGGCCGCCGGTACCACGCGGGTGAGGCTCTGGTACATGTGGTGGTGGGTGTTGACCAGGCCAGGGATGACCACTTTGCCGGCCATGTCGAGGACGACGTCGGCTTGTTGTGGCAGGGTATCGCTGGGGCCGACCTGTTTGATCAGGTTGTCTTCGATGAACAGGCCGCCGTTCTTGATCTCGCGGCGTTGGCCGTCCATGGTGACCAACAGAGCGGCGTTTTTGACGAGTAGCGTTTTTGCAGGGGTTGTAGGTGACATGGCGTAAGCCTGCCGCAATACGCATCGGCGATTACCGATGTCATAGGCGCAGGGCATTGTAATCAAGCTTTTTGCTGATTGTATACAGCTTTGCTGGGCCTGTGCTGGCCTCTTCGCGGGCAAGCCCGCGCCCACAAGGGCGTTGCACAACCCTGAAGGCCGGCGCAATCCTTGTGGGTGCGGGGTTGACCGCGCAGCTTAGGTCTCAACTGCTCTGGGGCATTTCCCCGCGCGCCAGGCGGGCGTTGATATCGGCGATTACCCCGGGTAGCTCGGCGATGGTGTCGATCAGGTAATGCGGTCGCGACCCTTCGAACAGGCTGCCGATGCTCTGGCGTTGCTGTTCCAGTTCCGCTTCGGGCAGGGCCTTGTACTGCTCATGGGTGAGCCCAAGCGCGTTGCCTGAGCAGGTCAGGGCCACGGTCCACATCCCGGCGCTGCGCCCTTCGAGAATACCCGGCCAGGTGTCGTCGACCTTGACGCAAGCTGCCACGTCGCTCACCCCCAGGGCGACCACGTTGGCCAGTGCCTGTGCGGGGTAGGGGCGGCCATTGGGTACCTCGTCGGTTGCCACCACGTGGTCGGCGCTGTAACCGTTGCGCAAGGCCAGGGCCACTACCTTTTCCATCACCACCGCCGGGTAACCCGAGCACGAGCCAATTTTCAGCCCTTGTTGGCGCATCTGGGCGATGGCCTCCAGCGCTCCGGGGATCAGCGCCGAATGGTCGGCGATCTTCTCGATCTGCAAGGGCATGAAGCGCTCGTAGATGGCTGTTACATCGTCGTCGCTTGGCGTGTGGCCGAAGGCGGCGTGGTAACGCGCAGCGATGGCCGGCACATTGCACAGGGTGCGAATGTGGTCCCACTTGCCCATCCCCATGGGCCCGCGGGCTTCTTCCAGGCTGACCTGCACGCCGAACTCGGCAAAGGCCTCGACAAAGATCTGGGTGGGGGCAAACGAGCCGAAATCCACCACGGTGCCGGCCCAGTCGAGAATGGCGGCTTGCAGTTGCTTGGGTTGCTGATAATGCATGGCAAAACTCCAGTGGGTAAGAACTCAGGGTGCGCGCGGCCCGCCCGGCACACTGGCAGGCTCGCGGTGGTCATGGGGGCATCAGTGCGCGTTGAGCGCGTCGAACAGCTCGGCGATGATCGCCCGGTTACGGCGGATGCCCAGGCAGCACAGGTAGTAATGGATGTGGAACGGGTCTTCGGCAAAGGCGATGGAGCGCGTGCCGGGGCGGTCGGCGTACTCCACTGCCGAGACAAAGCCCACGCCAATACCATGCACCACCGCATGCACGATGGCCTCGCGGCTGTTCAACTGCATCGCGCAATCCAGTGTCACGCCATGCTGGCGGCAGCCTTCTTCGACCAGTTGCCGGGTGCGCGATGCCGCTTCGCGCAATACCACCCGCTGGCCGGCAATGTCCTTGACGCTGACACTCGCCTGCCGCGCCCACGGGTGGTCGTCGCGCACCACCGCCAGAATCGGGCAAGTGCGGTAAAGCCGCGTGCTCAGGCGCTGGTCGAACTCCGACAGGGCGAGGATGGCCAGGTCTATGTCGAAGTTGTACAGCCGCTCCAGCGTGCCGGCTTCGCTGCTGAACGAGGTTTCCAGCTCGATCTGCGGGTAGCGCTGCATCAGCTCGTAGGTCAGGCTCATGGCAATCGGCGGCGACACCGCCCCGATGCGCAACATGCCTTGCTTGCGCTGCTGGAAGCTCTGCAACAGTTGCAGCGCTTCGTCCTCCTGGCCGAACAGGCCCTGGGTAATTTCGTACAGCTGGCGGCCTGCCGGGCTGAGCTCGATAAAGCGCCCTCGACGGTGGAACAGTTCCACGCAAAAGCGCTTTTCCAGGCCACTGACCTGCTCGCTGATGGTTGGCTGGCCGATGCTCAGCAACTCGGCGGCCTGGGTGAAACTGCCGGTGCGCGCCACCGCATGAAATGAGCGCAACCACTTGTGGTACTGGTACATGACACCTCTTTGGCAATGGCATGGACGACATGGCAGGCACCCTCAGCGGCGTACGAACAGGGCGACCAGGGCACTGCAGGCGCAGGCGCTGGTGACCACGATGAAAATCAGCGAGGTGTTGCCGGTGGTGTCGAGCATACGTCCGATCAGCGGCTCTGCCAGCCCGGCGAACAGGTACGAGGCGAAATTCATGATGCCGGTGGCGGTGCCGGCGCGGCGCGCGCCGACCAGGTCCGGGCACAGCGCCCAGAAGCTCGATGCCGGGCCGTAGACGAAGAAACCGCAGAGGAACAGCGCCAGCAGGCCAACCGCGCTGTGCGCTGGCAGGCTCCACATCCACAGGCTGGTGAGCGCGCCCAGCACCATGTACAGCATGATCGCCAGGTAACGTTTGCTGCCGAACAGTTTGTCCGACACCCAGCCATTGCTCAGCGCGCCAACGGCCATGCCTACCGGCAAGGCGATGGTGATCCATTTCGGGTCGATGAAACTGTCGCCTTTCTGCCAGTTGGCACCCAGGAAATGCACGGGCACCCAGACGATCAAGCCGTACCGCGCGGCGTTCTGGAAGCCCAATGACACCGCTGCCACCAGCAGGCGCGGGTTTTTCAGCACGGCCAGGTAACGTTGGCGCGAGGTTTCTTCACCGCCCAGGCTGGCCTCGTTGGCACGGTCTTCGGCGTTGGCCACGCCAGTGTCGTCCAGCGCCGGGTAACCCATGTCTTGCGGGCGCTCCCGCGCCACCAGGTAGAAGACGATGCCACCGGCCAGCATCAGCAGCACAGGCAAGCGGAAAATCCAGCGCCACTCCAGGTGCAGCACATCGATCACCACCACCGAGGTCACATACGACAGCACCGATGCGCAGCCAGCGGCGAACACATAGAAGCCATACACCTTGCCGCGCTCGGCAGCGCCCCACCAGTTTGAAAGCAGGCGGCTGCCGGGCGCCCAGCCCAGGGCCTGGAAATAACCGTTGACGCCCCACGGCAGGATCAGGCTGAGAAAACCGCCAGCAAAGCTGGTGACCCAGTTGGCGCCGCACGACAACACGGCGCCGATGCTCATGATGCGTCGGCCGCCGAACTTGTCGGCGAGGTTGCCATTGATGGCTTGGCCAACGGCATACATCCACAGCATGGCGGTGGAGGCCCAGCCGAGGGTTTCCTTGCTCAGGCCGAACTCGGCCTGGATCCCGGGGATGGCGAAGCCGAAGGTTTGCCGCCCGGTGTAGAAGAACAAGTAGCAGAACATCGCGGCCAGCAGCATGCGCCATTGCGCAAGGCGAAACGGCAGGGTGCTGGGCATTGCGCCAGTCAGGGTTTGTGCGCGGTTCATGACGGTTTCCTTTTTGTTCTCTGGCGCCGGCCCATGGGGCTCGGCGAGTCGGCACTCTTGAAAGGTGCTACAGGAAAAACGCAGAAGATCAGGCGGCTTGCGCGCCGATGAAATTGCGCCCGCGGGCGCCCTGCAGGGCGGCGTCGATCATCGCCTCGGCCTCGGCGGCTGTCACGCCGTAATCTTCGAACTCGGTGCGCACGCCCAGGCGGTGAAGAAACGCCCGCAAGCGCTGTTGCGCTGCCGCGAGGTCGTGGCCGAACGCCTTTTGCAGGGTCTGGTCGCGCCCGGCATCACGGCCCCAGGCCAGGCCCAGCACCAGCGGCAGGGTGAACGAGCAGGCAATGCCGTGGGGCAGGCCGTGGCGCAAGGTCATTTCGTAGGAAATGGAATGGGCCAGCGCGGTCTTGGTGTTGGAAAAGGCCAACCCAGCCTTCAGTGCGGCCAAGGCCATGCGTGCGCGCAGTTCGGGGTTGCCAAGGTCTTGTTGCAGGCGTGGCAGGCAGTCGAGGATGTCCTCGATGGCCGACAGCGCGAAGGTGTCGGAGAGTGGGTTGGCGTTGTGGTTCCAGATCGACTCCAGCGCGTGGGACAAGGCATCCAGCCCGGTGGATACGGTTACGGCAGCCGGCACACTGAGCATCAGCTGCGGGTCGATCAATGCAACGCTGGGCCAGGTGCAGGGCAGGTGCAGCGAATACTTCTTCTGCTGGCCGGCGTCCCACAGGGTGGCCCAAGGCGTCACCTCGCTGCCGGTGCCGGCCGTGGTTGGCGCGGCTACCAGGGCCTTGTGCCGGGGCGGAACAAACGGTTTGCCACTGGCCAGCAGGTCAAGCAGTTCGTCGAATCGGCCTGAAGCGGTACCGACGATCAGTGCCTTGGCGGTATCGATGGCGCTGCCACCCCCCAATGCCAGCACCGTATCGCAATCGCCGTGCTGGGCCCAGAAGGCTTCGTGCACGCCACGCAGCCAGGCGACATCGGGGTTGGGTTGGACGTTGTCGATCACGCACACCAGGCGCTCGCCCAACAGGCTGCGCACCCTGGCCAGCAGGCCGAGCTGCGCAGCTTCGGGAAAGGTAACCAAGGCGACCTTGCCAGGGCAGTGTTCGGCGATCTGGTCCAGGCTGCCACCGCCGAAAACGGTGGTGACCGGGTTGTGGAAGCAGGCAGGCATGGGCAATTCCTTATTGTTGTTGGAAGGTGCGGCCATGCTCGACGGCTGGCGGTTTTCGTTCCAATCGATTGATTGCAGGGTGCTATCGGCCAGGCCGATAACGGGACGTGCGGGCATTGCGGGAACTCCAGGCATGGTTTGCCCGTCGCGCGCCCAGCGGGCGCACGTGGCAGGTTGCTTGTGTCGAGGGTAGGGCTGTGGATCAGTGGCGGGCGTTGCCCTGAATCGCATGGCGCAGGCGGTTGGAGGCCAGGTCGGCCAATACCACCATCACGGTGATGACCAGGATGCAGGTGGCGGTTTCCTGGTACTTGAACAGTTTCAGGCTGCTGACCAGCTCGAAGCCCAGGCCACCGGCACCGACCATACCCAGTACCGTGGCCGAACGCAGGTTCACCTCGAAGCGGTACAGCACCACGGCGATCCAGGCCGTGATCACCTGTGGTAGTACGCCGAAAGCGATCACCTGCAGTGGCCGTGCACCGGTCGCCTGCAGCGCTTCAATAGGCCCTTGGTCGATCTCCTCGATGCTTTCGGCAAAGAACTTGCCGAGCATGCCCACGCCATGCAGCGCCAGGGCCAGCACGCCTGGGAAGGGCCCCAGCCCCACCGCCGAGACGAACACCAGGGCCAGGATCAGTTCGTTGATGCTACGAATCACGTTCAGCACCTGCCGGGTGGCTTGGTACAGCCAGCGGTTGCCGTGCAGGTTGCGCGCCGCGAAAAAGCCCAGTGGCACGGCGAGGATGATCCCCAGCAAGGTACCCCACAGGGCAATTTGCAGGGTTTCCAGGGCCGGCTGCCAAAGGCTTGGCAGGATGCTCAGGTCGGGCGGCAGCGAGCGGCCAAGGAAATCGCCGATCTGTGGTAGCCCGTTGGCCAACTCGGCCCAGCTCAGTTGTGCGCCTTCGGCGCTCCACTGCAACACCAGGACCACTGCCAGCAGCAGTGCGGCAGTGCCCAGCCAGCCACGGGCGCGGGTGGGTGTATTGACCAGCCATTGGTGGCTTTGTGGGTTCATGCCGAGGCTCCTGTGTCGGTGGTCAGCATCGGCCGGGCCACGGCCAGTGATACTGCGGGCTCATCGGATGAGGGTGTGTGATAGATACGCTGCAGGGCTGCTTCGTCCAAGTGCCCAGGCGGGCCATCGAACACCAGGCGCCCGCTGGCCAGGCCAACGATGCGGTCGGCGAAGGCCCGGGCCAGGTCTACCTGGTGCAGGTTGCACACAACGGTAATGCCGAGGGTGCGGCTGGCTTCGCGCAGGTACTGCATTACCACCTGCGCAGTATTCGGGTCGAGGCTGGCCACCGGCTCGTCGGCCAGGATGACCTGGGGCCGCTGGGCCAGCGCACGGGCGATGCCCACCCGCTGCATCTGCCCGCCAGACAGCGCATCGGTGCGTGAGCCGGCCTTGTGCTCCAGCTCCACCCGGCGCAGGCAGTCACGGGCCAATGCCACGTCGTCGCGGCGGAACAGCTGCAGCAGCGAGGTGAGGGTACTGCAGTGGCCCAGGCGACCGGTCAGTACGTTTTTCAGCACCGACAGGCGCGGCACCACGTTGTGATGCTGGAAGATCATTGCCACTTGCCGGCGCAGGGCGCGTTGATCGGCTGCGCGCATGGCGTTTACCCCGGCTACCTGCAGCTCGCCGCTGTCAGCCTTGGCCAGGCGGTTCATGCAGCGCAGCAGGGTGGACTTGCCGGCACCGGACTGGCCAAGGATCACCACGAATTCACCGGCTTGAACGTCCAGGTCGATGCCGCGCAGCACCGGGTTGTCGGCGTAGCCCTTGGCCAGTCGGCGGATGCGGATCATTTCAGGCTCCGCAGGTCGAGGTCGAGCACCTTGGCCGTGTCGCGAACCACGTTGTAGGCAGCATCGGTGGTTGGCTGGAAGCCATTGAGCATGCCCTGGTCACCCCACGGTACATCCTTGATCTCGGCAAACGCACCGCGCAGTTTGGCCTGCAGTTCGGGGTCGAGGTTCTTGCGCCAGACCATCGGAGATTCGGGAATGTCTGGCGAGGTCCACACCACCTGGAAGTCCTGCTGCTTGACCTGGCCACTGTTCACGGCGCCGGCCAGGATGCGGTCGGCCACGGCGGCGGCATCGACCTTGCGGTTTTCCACGGCGAGGATGCTGGCGTCGTGCGACCCCGAGAAGATCACCCGCGAGAACAGGGTTTTCGGGTCGTGCCCGGCATGCTCCAGGCCGGCCTTGGGGAACAGGTGGCCGGAGGCAGAGCTGGGGTCGACGAAGGCAAAGGTATGCCCCTTGAGGTCGTCGAGCGTGCGGATGCCGCTGTCTTGGCGGGCAATGATCAGGCTGTGGTAGGCACTGCTGGCGGTCTTCCTGGTCACTGCCACGGCAAAGGCTTCGGCGCCTGCTACCTGGTTGGCAAGGACATAGGAGAACGGGCCGAGGTAGGCGACGTCCAGCTTGCCGGCGCGCAGGGCTTCGATCACCCCGTTGTAGTCGGTGGCAACGTACGGCTTGACCGGCATGCCCAGGCGCGCCTGCAACTGGTCGAGCACTTGCTGGCTGCTCTTGATCATGGCCTGGGAGTCTTCCGACGGGATCAGGCCGACGGTCAGCGCCTGCTGGGCTTGCACGGTGGGGGCGAGCAGCAGTGGCAGCAGGGCAAGGCGGGCACAGCGCAACAGTTTCGGGAGGGGTGTCATGGCAATACCGGAGTGGTTGTTGTCGGTAGTGCCAAAACTAGGGCTGTCATGTGACAGTCACGCCATCAATTCAATATGGGTTTTGCCAGCCAACCATTCAAAGGATCTATGGATGTCCACCGCCCGCTTGCGTACGTTCCTTGCCGTGGCCCGGCATGCCAGCTTCAGTGCCGGGGCCAGGGCCATTGGCCTCAGCCAGCCGACCGCCACCAACCAGGTCCAGGGGCTGGAGCGCGAATTCAACGTCGAACTGTTCCACCGCCGTGGCCGGCGCATCGAGCTGACCGCCGTTGGCCGCGCCTTGTTGCCGATTGCGCAGCGGATGTGGATGCTCGAAGCCGAGGCCACCAGCCTGCTGCGCGACAGTGGCCAGCTTAACCGGGGGGAGCTGAAGATCGGTGCGGTGGGGCCGTTCCATGTGATCGAGATGGTCGACCGCTACCGGCAGGCGTATCCACAGATCGACGTGTCGATTCGCGTGGGCAACTCGGCGTCGGTGCTGGCCGATCTTCAGGGCTACGTGACCGATATCGGCGTGTTGGCAGGGCTGCATGATGACCCGGCGTTTGTCGCACAACGCTATGCCAGGCACGCGGTGATCCTGTTTGTCCGCGCCGATCACCCGTTCGCCCGTCATGACCAGGTTCTGCTGCAGGCGTTGCAGGGGCAGCCGTTGCTGCGCCGTGAGCAAGGTTCAACTACGCGGCTGGCGTTGGACAATGCACTGGATGCTGCCCAGGTAACACCGCGTTTCGTCATGGAGATCGGCAGCCGCGAGGCGCTGCGCGAGGCGGTGATTCGTGGCATGGGTATTGGTGCGGTGTCCGAGGCAGAATACATCGCCGACCCCCGCTTGAAAGTGATCCGCATCGCACAGGACTCGGTGTATACCGAAACCTACCTGTACTACCTGGCCGAGCGACAGGGCAGCCAGGTCATTGCGTCGTTTCAGCGCACGCTTCAAGGCTGGCACGGCTGAAAGGTGCCGTGCCAGTTCAATACGGCAGGTATCACACCCCGTCGCGGCTGCTCACCCCATCGAGCAAACGCGCAATCCCCAACGGGTTAGCGTTTTTCAACGCATCCGGCAGCAGCGCATCCGGGTAGTTCTGGAAACACACTGGCCGCAGGAAACGGTCGATCGCCAAGGTGCCCACCGACGTACCGCGTGCGTCGGAGGTGGCCGGGTAAGGCCCGCCATGCACCATGGCATCCGAAACTTCCACTCCGGTCGGGTAGCCGTTGAGCAGCAGACGCCCGGCCTTGCGCTCCAGCAAAGGCACCAGCGAGGCAAAGGCGACCAGGTCGTCAGGTTCGGCAATCAGGGTGGCCGTCAGCTGGCCCTGCAGATGGCGCAGTGCTTCGGTCAGTTGCTGCGCATCGGCCACTTCAACCACCACGGTGGTCGGGCCGAACACTTCTTCCTGCAGCAGCGGGTCGCCGTTCAGCAGCAGGCTTACGTCCGCCTTGAACAGCTGTGGTTGGGCCTGGTTGCCGGTTTGTGGTTGCCCGGCCAGGTGCTGAATACCTGGGTGCGCCAGCAGGTGCTGGACACCGTTCTGGTAGCTGCGCAGGGTGCCAGCGTTGAGCATGGTCTGCGGGCCTTGGTCTGCCATGCGTGCAAGCAGTGTTTGCACGAAACGCTCGAACTGCGCGGACCGGATACCCACTACCAGGCCTGGGTTGGTGCAGAACTGCCCGCAACCCACCACCACCGAGGCGGCCAGTTCGCCGGCGACTTGCTCGCCACGGGCTTGCAGCGCCTGGGGCAGGACGATAACCGGGTTGATGCTGCTCATTTCGGCAAACACCGGAATCGGTTGCGGGCGTGCCGCCGCCATGTCGCACAGGGCGCGGCCACCGCGCAGCGAACCGGTAAAACCGACCGCCTGGATGGCCGGGTGCTTGACCAGCGCTTCGCCCACGCCGGCACCGTAGATCAGGTTGAAGACGCCTGCCGGCATGCCGCTGCTGGCCACCGCGCGGTCGATGGCTGCGGCCACATGGGCGGCAGTGAGCATGTGCCCGCTGTGCGCCTTGAACACCACCGGGCAGCCGGCAGCCAGCGCCGAGGCCGTGTCCCCGCCAGCGGTGGAGAAGGCCAGGGGGAAGTTGCTGGCGCCGAACACGGCCACCGGGCCCACGCCGATGCGGTACTGGCGCAGGTCCGGGCGCGGCAGCGGGGTGCGCTGGGGCAGGGCGCGGTCGATACGAGCGGCGTAGAAGTCGCCACGGCGTACCACTTCGGCAAACAGGCGCAGCTGGTTGCTGGTGCGGCTGCGTTCACCACGGATGCGCGCTTCGGGCAGCGCGGTTTCGCGCATCACATGCTGGATGAAGTCATCACCCAATGCGTCCAGCTCGTCGGCGATGGCGTCAAGGAAGGCGGCGCGCTGGGCCGGGCGGGTGCTGCGGTAGGCCGGGTAGGCGGCCTCGGCGGCCTGCACGGCGGCCTCGACCTCATCGCCGGTCGCCTGATGGAAGGCGTAGGGCAGCGGCTCACCGGTATGGGCGTCGACGCTGTTCAGCAGCACGTCACCGTTGCCGCTGAGTTGGCCGGCGATGTGGTTCAGGCGGTGTTCGATGGACATTTCGTCTCCCGTTGGCAATGACAGTCGTTGGGGTTGGACTGTAGGGGGCGAACGGGGGGCTGAATAATGATTAATACGGATCGGGTGATAACGGCCAGTTATCACCCGACGTTCGGCCTCATTCGGCCATCTGCACCTCCGGCAATTTCACCCGGAATGCGCGCGTCAGGCCCATCAGCACTACCAGGCCCATGCCCAGCCAGCACAGGCCAATGGTGAACGACAGGCTGGTCAGGCTGCTCCACAGCCACAGCGTGCTGAGAAAACCCAGCCCAGGAATGGCACCGTACAGCAGGTAGTTGCGGCCGCCGCGCAGTTTCTGGTCGACCAGGTAGTGCTTGACCACCGCCAGGTTCACCGCCGAGAAGGCGAACAGCGCGCCAAAGCTGATCATGTTGGCGACGGTATCGAGGGTGATCACCAGGGCGATCATCGACACCAGGCTGACCACCAGGATGGCCGTGGCCGGCACGCGCTTTTTCGTCGCCAGCTGGCCGAACGCCCGCGGCAATGCGCCGTCGCGGCCCATGGCGAACAGCACGCGCGATACGCTGGCCTGGGACACCATGGCCGAGGCGAAGCAGCCGGCCACGTAGGTGGCGGTGAACGCGGTTACCAGCAGCTCGCCGCCGACCCGGCGCATCACGTCCACCGAGGCCGAATCGGGGTCGGCGAAGCTGCCCCAGTCGGGGAACACCATCTGTGCGCAGTACGACACTACCAGGAACAGCAGGCCACCGATCAGCGACACGGCCAGAATCGCCACGGGAATGCGGTAGGTCGGGTTGCTGGTTTCCTCAGCCATGGTCGACACCGCGTCGAAGCCGAGGAACGACAGGCACAGCACGGCGGCGCCGGTCATGATCAGCGGCACACTGAAGCCTTCGTGGTGAAAGGGCGCCAGCAGCGACACCGGCTCTGCCTGCCCGCTGAGCTTGAGCACGGACAGGGCGACGAAGACGATGATGAACACCAGCTGCACCACCACCAGGATCCAGTTGACCCGGGTGATCGACTCGATACCGATCAGGTTGAGGAAGGTGACCAGGGCTATGGAGCCGGCCACCCACACCCAGGCGTGGATGGCCGGGAAGTATTCCGACATATAGATGCCGATCAGCAGGTAGCTGAGCAGCGGTAGAAAGATGTAGTCAAGCAGCAATGTCCAGCCGGTGATGAAGCCGATGTGGCTACCGAAGGCTTTGCGCGTGTAGGTGTAGACCGACCCGGAGTAGGGGTGGGCCTGGACCATGCGGCCATAGCTGTAGGCGGTCAGCAGCATGGCGGCGAGGGTCAGCAGGTAGGCGGTGGGCAGGTGCCCTTTGGTCATCTGAGTGACCAGCCCGTAGGTGGTGAATACGGCCAGGGGCACCATGTAGGCCAGGCCGAACAGCACCAGGGCGGTCATCCCCATGGACTTGCGCAAGCGGCCGGTGCTGGCGTCGGGTTGTGTGGGTGCATGCGGGGTGGGGCTATGTGCGGGGCTATGGGCTGTACTTGTTGTTGTATGCATTGCTAACTCCTGGAAAGGGATGCAGGACACCGCAGTACGCGAGCAGGCTCGCTACCGGTGGGCGTTGTGCAAGGAGGTCGAGCGAAAGGCTCGCAGCGCTGGGCGGGTTGATGCTCCCACACCCTGCAGGCACCCGGAATCACCCTTTGGGGTGAGCAGGGGCGGACCTTGTCCGGCTCACCCCAAAGGGTGATTTCGGTGTCCGCAGGGCCGTGGGAGTATCTGGTCAACAACGCACCGCACAGGCGGCGGTGCCACTGAAAAGAAACGGCAGGCCCACAGTGACGACTCAATTGCTTTCAGAACACTGGTTCGAGCACCAGGCCAAGGTCACCGAGGCAATCGGCAGGCCGGGCTTTGCCGCCAACCTGTTTGCCGCACTGGGTGTGATCCGGCCCATCCAGGCCACCACGGTGTACCTGTACCCGCACGATGGCATGCCCTGCGCGCTGTTCGAGCAGGACGACAAGGCGCCTTGGCAGCCCGAGGGCAATGTCAGCCGCTACCTGTCTGGCTTCTACCTGCTCGACCCGTTTTACGGTGCTTGCGTGGAACAGGTCGAATCCGGCTGTTACGGCCTGTTCGAGGTGGCGCCCGACCATTTCGAGGTCAGCGAGTACTACCAGTCGTTCTACCGCCACTCGCACCTTGAGGATGAGCTCAACTACATCCTGCAGGTGGCGAACGGGCAAAGCCTGGCGGTTTCGCTGGCCTTCACCGACAAGCTCGATGGGCAAAGCCGCACGCTGTTCGGGCTTGTAACGCCTTGGGTGCTGGCGGTACTCAGCAAGCATTTTGCCGGGCTGGACAGCCGCGCCGGGCGCTTCGAGAACATCCTCGAGCAACGCATCCACGCCGCGCTGAACAACTTCGGCAGCTCGTTGCTGACCGAGCGTGAATGCCGCATCGCCCAACTGATTCTGCGCGGTCACTCGACCAAGTCGCTGGCCGAGCGTCTGGGTGTGTCGGAAGACACCATCAAGTCGCACCGCAAGAACGTCTACGCCAAGCTCGACATCGGTACCCAGTCCGAGCTGTTCTCCCTGTTCATCGACGCGCTGGCCAATGCCCAGGGCGTGCTGGGCAAGGACCCGCTTGAAAGCTACATGGGCAAGCTGCGCTGAGTGCCAGCCACCCTGCAACCCCACCGCAAAGGAAAACCAACAATGAACGCGCCTTTCGCCCCGCAACGCCAGACCCGCGACTACCAGGCAGCCGATGCCGCCCACCACATCCATGCCTTCCTCGACCAGAAGGCGCTGAACGCCGAAGGGCCACGGGTGATCGTCGGTGGCGAGCGCCTTCACCTGTGGGACAGCGAGGGCAAGCGCTACCTGGATGGCATGTCCGGCCTGTGGTGCACCCAGCTTGGCTATGGCCGCCGTGACCTGACTGCCGCCGCCGCCACGCAGATGGACCAGCTGGCCTACTACAACATGTTCTTCCACACCACCCACCCGGCGGTGATCGAACTGTCCGAGCTGCTGTTCAGCCTGCTGCCAGGGCACTACAGCCACGCGATCTACACCAACTCCGGCTCCGAGGCCAACGAGGTGCTGATCCGTACCGTGCGCCGCTACTGGCAGGTGGTCGGCCAGCCCAGCAAGAAGGTCATGATCGGCCGCTGGAACGGCTACCACGGCTCGACCCTGGCGGCCACGGCGCTGGGCGGCATGAAGTTCATGCACGAAATGGGTGGGCTGATTCCGGACGTGGCGCACATCGACGAGCCGTACTGGTACGCCGAGGGTGGCGAGCTGACCCCGGCCGAGTTCGGCCGCCGCTGCGCCCTGCAACTGGAGGAAAAAATTCTCGAGCTGGGTGCCGAAAACGTTGCCGGCTTCATTGCCGAGCCGTTCCAGGGCGCGGGCGGCATGATCTTCCCGCCAGAAAGCTACTGGCCGGAAATCCAGCGCATCTGCCGCCAGTACGACGTGCTGTTGTGCGCCGATGAAGTGATCGGTGGCTTTGGCCGCACCGGCGAATGGTTCGCCCATGAATACTTCGGCTTCGAGCCCGACACCCTGTCGATTGCCAAAGGCCTGACCAGCGGCTATGTGCCAATGGGCGGCCTGGTACTGAGCAAGCGCATTGCCGAGGCGTTGGTGGAGCGTGGCGGGGTGTTCGCCCACGGCCTGACCTATTCCGGCCACCCGGTGGCGGCGGCGGTGGCCATTGCCAACCTCAAAGCGTTGCGCGACGAAGGCATCGTGCGCCAGGTAAAGGACGACACCGGGCCGTACCTGCAACGCATCCTGCGTGAGGTGTTCGCCGATCACCCGTTGATCGGCCAGGTGCAGGGGGCAGGGTTGGTGGCGGCGCTGCAGTTCGCCGAGCACAAGCCGACGCGCAAGCGCTTTGCCAACGAGAACGACCTGGCCTGGCAGTGCCGCACCTTTGGTTTCGAGGAAGGGGTGATCATTCGTTCGACCCTGGGCCGGATGATCATGGCGCCGGCCTTGATCGCCAACCACAGCGAGCTGGATGAGCTGGTGGAGAGAACCCGGATTGCCGTTGACCGCACGGCGCGGTTGGTCGGCAAGCTCTAACCCGCTCGCAAGCCCGGCACACTTCCTGTTGGAGCGGATAAACCCGCCCCAGCAGGGAGCGCGTAGCCTTTACGAAAAGACTGCTCCAAAGCGATCAGGAGTACAAATGTACACCCTCGAATTCTGGCAACAACGCGCCTCGGACCTGTACCTGCCGTCCCAGGCGTTGATCAACGGCAAACCCGTCAACGCACAGGACGGCGCCACCTTCGCCGCCATCAACCCCGCCACCAACAAGGTATTGGCACAGGTGACTGCCTGCGGCCAAACCGAGGTCGACCTGGCTGTCGCCAGTGCCCGCCGAGCTTTCGAGCAAGGCCCGTGGCCACGCATGGCCCCTGGGGAGCGCAAGAAGGTGCTGCTGCGCTTGGCCGAGCTGATCATGGCCCATCGCGAAGAACTGGCCTTGCTGGACTCGCTGAACATGGGCAAGCCGGTGATGGATGCCTACAACATCGACGTGCCGGGCTCGGCACATGTGTTCGCCTGGTACGGTGAGGCGCTGGACAAGCTGTACGACCAGGTGGCGCCCACCGCGCCGAATGCGCTGGCCACCATCACCCGCGAAGCACTGGGTGTGGTCGCGGCCGTGGTGCCGTGGAACTTCCCCCTCGACATGGCCGCCTGGAAGCTTGCCCCGGCGTTGGCCGCCGGCAATAGCGTGGTGCTCAAACCCGCCGAACAGTCACCGTTCTCGGCCTTGCGCCTGGCCCAACTGGCGCTGGAAGCGGGCTTGCCGGAAGGCGTGCTGAACGTGGTGCCGGGGCTGGGCGAGCAGGCCGGGCAGGCGCTGGGCCTGCACCCGGATGTGGACTGCCTGGTGTTCACCGGCTCTACCCAGGTGGGCAAGTACTTCATGCAGTATTCGGCGCAGTCCAACCTCAAGCAGGTGTGGCTGGAGTGCGGCGGCAAGAGCCCCAACCTGGTGTTCGAAAACTGCCAGGACCTGGACCTGGCTGCGGAAAAGGCCGCCTTCGGCATTTTCTTCAACCAGGGCGAGGTGTGCTCGGCCAACTCGCGGCTGTACGTGCAGCGCGCCATCCATGATGAATTTGTCGAGCGTCTGCAGGCCAAGGCCCGCCAGTGGTTGCCGGGTAACCCGCTGAACCCGGCGAGCCGCGCCGGGGCCATTGTCGATGCCGAGCAAACCCGCCGTATCGAGGCTGCCATCGCCCTTGCCGGGCAAGAGGGCGCTCGTTTGGTGTGTGGTGGCCGACGCCTGACCCTCGACGGTTCGGACAACTACATCGAGCCGACTATCTTTGCCGGTGTCGAGGGCCGCATGAAGCTGGCGCGCGAAGAGGTATTCGGGCCCGTGCTGGCCGTCAGCGCCTTCGACACGGAAGAAGAAGCGGTGCGCCTGGCCAACGACAGCATCTATGGCCTGGCGGCCTCGGTGTGGAGCGATGACTTCAACCAGGTACACCGGGTCGCGCGGGCGTTGAAGGCCGGCACCGTGTCGGTGAACACGGTTGATGCACTGGATGTGACGGTGCCATTCGGCGGGGGCAAGCAGTCGGGCTTTGGCCGCGACCTGTCGCTGCATTCGTTCGACAAGTATTCACAACTCAAGACCACCTGGTACCAGTTGCGCGCCTAAGCGCCTGGCGCACTATTTGCCGTGCCTGTGAGATCGAGCGCCGCCCGCGCGGCGCTCGATCTCACAGGCGCTGCAAATCCACCGGCAGGCACCTGAACGGCCTAACCCCATACTAATTTCCGTAACCCCAGCAAAAAGCTCACGCGCACTCTACACTGCTCCGGATATCAGCCAAGGCAATGCGCCATACATGGAGTACCTGGGATGGGCTACGTGTCGAATGGTCGTGCCTCTGGAAACGCCGGATGGGGTATTTCACTGCAGTGGCTGGTGGCGCTGGCCATTGTGCTGGGTATGCTGCTGCTGGGCGCCGCCCTGGCCTGGCAAGGCTATCGCGGCATTCGCCAGACCCTGGTAGCCGCCGCAGGCGATTCCGCCTTGCAAATGGGTAAGACCATCGACGAGCGTGCCCGGCGCCTGATCGACCCGGCGCAAAGCAGTATCCGCCTGCTTGCCTACAACCCGGCCGCGCACACCCTGGCGCAGCGCCTGGAGCGGTTGCCGCAGCTGGTGGAAACGCTCGACGCCAACCGCATGCTCAGCGCCGCCTACCTGGGCTACCCCAATGGTGATTTCTTGCTGGTACGGCGCTTGCGTGACCCGCAATTGCTGCAACTTTTCAGCGCGCCACCAGGCACGGTGTTTCTGGTGCAAAGCGTCAACCGTGAGGGTGGGGCGGTACAAGGCGAATGGCGCTTCTACGACCGGGCATTGAACTTGTTGCAGACCCAGGCCAAACCCGAGTACCGCTACGATCCGCGCCTGCGTCCGTGGTTCGTCGAAGCCGCAGCACAAGCCACCACCGTGCTGACCCGCCCCTACGTGTTTTTCACCACCCGGGAAGTCGGCCTGACCATGGCCCAGCGCAGCGTCGACGGGGGGACCGTGATCGGCATGGACGTGTCGGTCAATGACCTGGCCAGCGAAACCCAGGACTTGCGCATGACGCCCGGCACCGAGATTGTCGTGGTCGATGACCAGGGCCGCGTGGTGGCCTACCCAGACCTGCAACGGGTGATCGTGCACGAGGGGCAGGGGGTGCGCCTGTCGAGCGTTGGCGAACTGGGTATTGCCAGCTTGCAGCACCTGTTTGCCGACCTGCCGGCAGGCACCCAGCCGCAGCCTTACCTGGTGGATGGCCTGACCTGGTACGGCATGCGCGTGCAACTGACCACCTTGGCCGGGCAGAACCTGCAAGTGCTGATTGCCGTGCCGGCTGATGAGTTGCTGGCCGGCGCACGCAAGGTGTTGTTCGAGCAGTTGCTCTGGACAGCGGCACTGATGGTCGTCCTGCTGGTGCTCGGCGGTGTGATTGGCCGGCGCATCGCTCGGCCGTTGCGGCGTTTGGCCGAACAGGTGCAGGGCCTGGCCGGTTTCGATTTCGGCCGTGAAGTGGGGGTGCATTCGCGGGTGACCGAGGTGCGTGAGTTGAGCCAGGTGCTGAGCCGCATGTCTGGCACCATCGGCAACTTCCAGGCGATTACCCTCACGCTCAGCCGCGAACGCGACCTGGAGCACATGCTTGATGGTGTTCTGAGCCACCTGGTGAAGGCCGCAGGGGTCAACGCCGGCGTGGTGTACCTGTACGACGACGAGCGTGCACTGCTGCGCCTGGCCGCCTCTTGCCGTGGCGAGCAGTACCCGGTTGAACTGGTCGTGGACAAAGGCGACCAGCAGCGCCTGGCCGTTGCGGTGACCCAAGCCCTGGGCTTGCACGAGCATAGCCTGGCCGTGGTGCTCAATGACCGTAGCCAAGCGCTGCTGGGCATTCTGCTGTTGCAACTGGACGAAGCGCCTGGGCGTGCGCAGGCAGGTCAGCCGTTCCGGCGCTTTGTCGAGGAGCTGTCCGGGGTGGCGGCAGTGGCCATCGAGACGCGCCAGCTGGCCGAAGCCCAGCGGCGTCTGATGGATGCCATGATCAAGCTGCTGGCCGACGCCATCGATGCCAAGAGCCCCTACACCGGCGGCCACTGCGAACGGGTGCCCCAGCTGGCGCAGATGCTGCTGGACCAGGCCGTGGCAGCTGACAGTGGCCCCTACGCCAGCTTCAGCATGACCGAGGCCGAACGTTACGAATTCCGTGTGGCAGCCTGGTTGCACGATTGTGGCAAGGTCACCAGCCCCGAGTACGTGGTGGACAAGGCGACCAAGCTTGAGACCCTGTACAACCGCATTCATGAAGTGCGCATGCGTTTTGAAGTGCTCTGGCGCGATGCCGAACTTACCTACTGGCAGGGCCTGGCCAGCGGTGCCGAGCCGCAGGCCTTACGTCGTGCCTTGAGCGTTGCCCAGGCCGAGCTGCAGGTCGACTTTGCCTTCGTCGCCCAGGCCAACATCGGCGGCGAGTTCATGCAGGACGCCGATATCCAGCGCTTGCAACAGATCGGCCAGCGCCGCTGGCTGCGCCATTTCGATAACCGCCTGGGTATCTCCCGTGATGAAGCGGAGCACCTTGCCGGCGTGGCGCAACCTGCGCTACCGGTAGCGGAACCATTGCTGGCCGACCGCCCCGAGCACTGTGTGCCCTGGGGCGCTCGCACGCCGCCGGTGGGCAAGGACGACCCGCGCAATACCTGGGGGTTCGACATGCGCTTGCCAGCCCACGCCAGCAACCACGGCGAGCTGTACAACCTGGCGATCCGCCGTGGCACGCTGAATGACGAAGAGCGGTTCAAGATAAACGAGCACATCGTGCAGACCATCATCATGCTCAGTTCATTGCCGTTCCCGCGCCACCTCAAGCGGGTACCCGACATCGCTGGCAACCACCACGAAAAGATGAACGGCAGCGGTTACCCGCGCCGGCTGGGCGAGCAGGACCTGGGCATTGCAGAACGGGTGATGGCGATTGCCGATATCTTCGAGGCGCTGACAGCGGCCGACAGGCCTTACAAACCGCCGAAGACCTTGTCCGAATCGGTGAAGATCATGGTGTTCATGGTCCGTGACGGGCACCTCGACGGGCAACTGCTGCAGCTGTTCATCAGCAGCGGGGTTTACCGCCAATACGCCGAGCGCTTCCTGCGCGCCGAACAGATCGACGAGGTGGATGTGGCCTACTGGCTGGAGCAGATACGCTGCCCGGCCTGAGCGCTACTGCTTGCCCAGGCGCTTGTACAAGGTAGTGCGCGAGATACCGAGTTCCTTGGCGGCGGCGCTGACGTTACCGGCATGGGCCAGCAGGACGCGCTCGATCACTTCCTGGGTAGCGTCGGCAAGGTTGCACGAGGTCACGTGCGCCTGGCCTTGCAGGTCGTCGGGAAGGTGCTGCAGGTCGATGCACGGTTCGCCAGCGGCCAGCACCCCGACCAGGCGCGCCACGTTGTCCAGTTGCCGCAGGTTGCCCGGCCAGTGGTAGGCCTGCAATTGGCGCCTGGCCTCTGCCGCCAACGGCGGGAAGCCTGGGCGCTGGAAAAAATTGTCGATCAGTTGCGCCTTGTCCAGGCGCTGTTCCAGGGCAGGCAGGGCCACGCGCAGGCCGTCCAGGCGGTAGAACAGGTCCTCGCGAAAGCCGCCGCTGCTCACCAGGCTGGCGAGGTCCTTGTGGGTGGCGGCGATGACGTGGGCCTTCAGCGCCACGCTGCTGGTGCTGCCAACACGGGTGATCTGCCGCTCCTGCAAGGCACGCAGCAGCCGGCTTTGCAGGGCCAACGGCATGTCACCGATTTCGTCCAGCAGCAAGATGCCGTCGCCGGCGGACTCCAGCAGGCCCACGGCGCCGCCTTTGCGAGCGCCGGTGAAGCTGCCTTCGGTGTAGCCGAACAGTTCAGCTTCGATGAGGCTCTCGGGCAGGGCTGCGCAGTTGATTGCAATGAACGGGGCCTGTGGGCAGCAGTGTTCGTGCAGCGCCTTGGCGAACACTTCTTTACCAGAACCGGTCGGCCCGGTGATCAGCACCGGCAGGTTTCCAGCCACGGCCTTGCAGGCATCTGCGAAGCGGGCGTTGACCCGCCGATCGCTGCCCAGCGCCGTGTGGCTGGCCCGCAGTGGCCGTGGCTTGGCGGCAGGCTGCGCCAATAGCCGGCCATACAGGCGAGAGCCGTCGGCCAAGGCCAGCAGCTGCGGCGAGCCATCCAGGCCGTTGTGGCCAGGGCGGTCGAACAGTTGCTCCAGCGTCAGCCCTTCAGGGCGGTAGCTGGGCACGCCCAGCAACTGCTGTGCGGCGCGGTTGGCTGCGTACACCGTGCCATCGTCGTGCACGGCCAGCAGCGCCTGCAGTGGCGAGCCGAGCAGCCTTGGGTCGTGTTGCAGCTCCAGGATGCGGCAGCCCGGCAGGCCGTGGAAGAAATTGTTTTCGGTCGCCAGCGCCGCATGTTTGAGGCGTTCGAGCATGGTCCCGGCATTGCGTGTGCCGATACCGGTCAGGTCCAGCGCCCCGAGCAGCTCGCCATTGACCCCGCGCAATGGCACGCTGACGCAGAAAAACTGGGCAAACTCCTGCAGGTAATGCTGGTTGCCGGCAACGATCGCCGGCAGGCCGTCCATCAGCGTGCAGGCCGGGGCAGTGGTGCCGACGTCGACCTCGCTGACCCGGCGCCCGGTGTGCAGGGCCGACAACGGGCCGTCGATGCCTGATGGCTTGCGGGTCTGGACAATGCGGTTATCCGGGTTGACGCAAAACAGCATCCAGTGCGAATCGCCAATCAGTTCCCATAACCGTTCCAGCTCTGGCTGCACGCAGGCAGCCAGTTGGCTGTCGGCCTCGGTCAGTGGCAGCACATCCAGCTGCCCGTGTGCCAGGCGCGGTTGCCACGGGCTGAGCCCGGCGGCCCTGGAACGCTCCCACGAACGCTCGATAGGTTCCGGCAGCAGCCCGGCGGGCAACGGCAGGCCTTCGGCGAACTGCTGGCGGGCGCTGTGCAACTGGAGTTGTAGGCGATCCATGGGTACACCTTGTGAGGGTTTACAGCACGCTGCTGACTGCGCACGTTGCGCCGCTGCCAGCAGCGCGTCAAGGCTGCCAAGCATCAGAACAGCAGCAGCGCCCGCAGGTTGACCCCGGTGTCCTCCTGGAAACCACCGACCACGCGGGTGTCGTGGGTCAACTGGCCGCTCAACTGCACGGTGCTGCCGACCATCTGCTGAAACTCCAGACGCACTTGCTGCACCTCGGTCTTCTGCCCCGTGTAGTCGCCCGACAGGTGCTGCTTGCCGCCTTCGCTGGCGGAGAAGCCCAGGGCCAGGCGCTGGGCCGGGTTGAAGTCGTAGCGCAGGTTGGTCTGCAACTGGTAGGTCGTGTCCTGGCGCAATGTCTGGCTGCCGCTGCCGGCCTTGTCGTTGCTGCCATAGAACACGGCATCGGCATACCACTCCATGGACCAGCGGCCCCACAGCGGTTCTACCCAGCCCAGTTGCAGGTCGCCTTTCCAGCGGTTTTCGCCCAGGTTCACACCGGCGCCGCGGTCGTATTGGCCCCACGGCAGGTACAGCAGTGGGGTAATGCCGAAGTAGCGGCCGCTGGCGCCCAGCCCAGGCTGGTTTACCAGCCAGAAGGTGGCACCGATGATCGGGTCGGCCATGCCGCTGTTGCTGCCCAGCGACTGCCCGCCAACCTTCACGTCGTAGACATGGCCGAAGGGCAGGAGTATTTGCGGGTCCACGGTGATGCCGGCAATCTCGGTGAAATGGATCAGACGCAGGATGCTGATGTTGGAGCGCAGGCTGGTGCCGTGTGTGGCGTCGGGCGCACCGTCGCCGTTGAAGCGGTCGGCGCGGCTGAATTGCTGGTACCAGGCGGCGACGTTGGTGCCTGGGGGCAGCGCCGTGTAGTCGCCGGCATTCACATCGACAGCCAGGGCCTTGGCTGAAACCAGCACGCAGGCCAGCATGCCCCAGGCAAGGCTGGAGTTCTTTGTCATGTCAGGGGTTCCCTTGTTCTTGTTATGGCGTGGGGCAGCCCTTGGCTGCCCCTGGGGGCGTTACTTCTGGATACGGATGATCGGTTTCAGCGTCAGGCCTTTTTCGCTGTCCTCGGCGGCCTGGTTGATCTGCTCGAAGTCATAGAAACGCACCAGTTTGTCGAAGGCGAAGCGGCCCTGCAGGTACAGGTTGACCAGCTCGGGGATGAACTTCTTCGGCACGCTGTCACCCTCGACGATGCCGCGAATGACCTTGCCGCCCAGCAGCAGGTCGTTGACGTCGAACTGTGCAGTGGTGCCCAGCGGCGGCGCACCGACCACCCCCAGTGCGCCACGGCTGCCAAGGGCATCCACGGCCTGGCGCAGCACTTCCGGGCGCCCCGTGGACTCCAGGGCGAACTGCACGCCGCCGCCGGTGATTTCGCGGATGGCTGCCACCGGGTCGGTTTCACGGCTGTTGACCACGTGGGTGGCGCCCAGCTCCAGGGCCAGCGCCAGACGCGAAGGCACCACGTCGACCGCGATGATGGTGGCGGCGCCTGCCACTTGCGCGGCCAGCACGGCGGACAGGCCCACCGCACCGCCGCCAAAGGCGGCAAAGGCGCTGCCCGGGGTGACCCTGAGCGAGTTGATCACCGCGCCGGCGCCTGTCTGGATACCGCAACCCAGCGGGCCAAGCAGCTCGATTGGCGCTTCCTTGGGCACCCGCACGGTGTTGTTCTCGCGCCCCAGTGCGTAGGTGGCGAACGACGACTGGGCGAAGAAGTGGTCATTCAGGGCGTAGCCTTGTTCATCCTGCAGCGCATGTTCGCCTTCGGGGCCAGCACCACTGAAATTGCGCCCGAAAAAGTCCTGGCAGTAGGCGGCCTGGCCGGCGTCGCAGGCCAGGCAGTGGCCGCAGTAGCCGTAGGTCATCACCACGTGGTCGCCCACGGCCAGGTTCTGTACCAAAGGGCCAACGGCCTCGACGATGCCAGAGCCTTCGTGCCCCAGCACCGCTGGCAGCGGCACGGGGTAGTACTGGTCGCGCACGATCATGTCGGTGTGGCACATGCCGGTGGCGACGATGCGCACCAGCACCTCATCACCTTGCGGCGCACGAATACGCGCCTGTTCCAGCACGAAGGGGGCGCCTTTGCCACGGGTGACGGCAGCTTGAATGGGGCGAAACAGAGGTGTTGTCATTGTTATTGTTCTCCGGGGTTACAGGGGGTAGGCAGGCGCTTGGCCCTTGAGGGTCAGCCATTGCCATTGGGTGAACTCTTCCCAGTTGGCGGCGCCACCGATGCTGCTGCCGTTGCCGGATGCACCCACGCCGCCGAAAGGGTTGATGACCTCGTCGTTGACGGTCTGGTCGTTGATATGCAGAAGCCCGGTGCGCAATTGTTCGCCCAGGCGCAAGGCGCGGCCGGTATCGCGCGACAGGATGGCGGCGCTCAAGCCGTAGTCCGTGTCGTTGGCCAGTTCCACGGCCTGCTCATCGCTATCGAACGGCACCACCACGGCCACGGGGCCAAAGATTTCCTCGTGAAATGCCGGGTTGTCACGCTGCACGTCGCTGAGCACGGTCGGCTGGAAGAACAGCCCGTCAGCCGCACCGCCGGTTGCCAGCGTTGCCCCGGCAGCGCGTGCGGCGTCGACGATGCGCAAGGCGTTGTCACGCTGGGCCGCGTTGATCAGCGGGCCTAGGTGTACCTGGCCGCTGGCCGGGTCGCCCACCGTCAGGCTGCGTGCCTTGGCCACCAGGCGCGCGACGAACGCGTCATAGATGCCCCGTTGCACCAGCACCCGGCCGGTCGACATGCAGATTTGCCCCTGGTGCAGGTACACCCCCCAGGTAGCGTTGGCGATGGCCAGGTCCAGGTCGGCGTCGTCGAGGATGATCAACGAGTTCTTGCCTCCCAGTTCGAGCGAGACTTTCTTCAGGTGGCGACCGGCAGCTTCGCCCACTTTGCGGCCAGCGGCGGTGGAACCGGTGAACTGGATCATCGCCACGCTGGGTGACGCAGTCAGCGCTGCACCGGCCTCTGCGCCGCCCGGCAGCACATGCAGCACGCCTGCCGGCAAACCTGCCAGCTCGAAGATGCGGGCGATGACATGGCCGCCGCACACTGCGGTGCGCGGGTCGGGCTTGAGCACGACCGCATTGCCCGTGGCCAGTGCCGGGGCAACCGCACGCATGGCCAGGTACAGCGGGAAGTTGAATGGTGAAATGACTCCGATCACGCCCAGCGGGCGGCGCCGCGCGATGCTCAGGCGGCCGGCTGTGGAAGGCAGTACTTCGCCTTGGCTGCGCGAGGGAAGGGCACAGGCTTCGTGCAGCGCTTTGATGCTGATGGAGGCCTCGAAGCCGGCCTTGGCCTGGGTCGAGCCACTTTCGCGAACGATCCAGTTGGCGATCTCGGCCTGGTATTGCTCGGCGATAGCGGCGGCCTTGCGCAGGACTTTGGCGCGTTCGTCGTAGGGCAGGGCATACCAACTGCGCTGGGCCGTGGCGGCCTCGCGCGCGCTGTGCTCCACCTGTTTGGCACCGGCGTTGGCCAGGGCACCCAGTGCCACGCCATTGCCAGGGGAGGTAACGGCGGTGGCGGGCAGCTCACCGGGTACCCAGGTACCGGTGAACAGCCGCTCGTTCCAGAGTTCGTTGGGCAGTAAGGTATCCACGCAAAGCATCCTGTGTTGTTGTGTTCACGGATGCTTGTTGCAGGGGGTGTGCCAAGGTGCAGCGGCCATAGAATTCAGGAGCTGCGGGCCTGGCGGTGTTCACAACCTGAACAATCGACGGTTTTGCGAGTGTTCATTTTCTGAACAGGGCGCTGCAAGCCTTTCGGCTTGCCTCACTCGTATCCTTGCGCCCCGGCAATATGCCGCCCGGCCACATAGCCGAAGGTCAGCGCCGGCCCCAGGTTGATGCCGCCCGATGGGTACCAGCCACCAAACACGCTGGCCATGTCGGTACCCGCCGCATACAAACCTGCAATCGGCTGCCCGGCCTCATCCAGCACCCGGGCATTGCCGTCGGTGCGCAGCCCGGCAAAGGTGCCGAAGCAGCCGGGCTGTACTTTCACCGCATAGAACGGCCCGTGCTCGATGGGCGCCACGCAAGGGTTGGGGCCTTTGTGCCCAGGGTCGCCTTGCTTACGGTTGAACGGCGTGGAGCCCCGGCCAAAGGCGGGGTCCTGGCCATTGCGTGCGTGCTTGTTGAAGTCGCTGACCGTGGCCCTTAACCCGGCCGGGTCAATGCCGCAGGCATCCGCCAACGCTTCCAGCGTGGCGCCTTGCTTGAGGTAGCCGCTGCGCACATGGGGCCCCACCGGCAACGGCGCGGGGCGGGCGTGGCCCAGCCCGTAGCGGCGCAGGAACCGATGGTCGCAGACCAGCCACGAACACACCGCTTCATCCTGCGGCACCGCCGCGACCATCGCCGATACATAGTCGTAGTAGCCATGCGCTTCATTGACGAAGCGCTTGCCGTTGGCCAGCACGCCGATAATGCCCGGCTTGCCGCGCTCGATAATGTGCGGAAAATGGCCGACGCTGCCGTCGCGGTGCGGCACCTGCGAAACCGGTGCCCAGGCCACCGGCGATTTCAAGTCGGTGGCAACCACGCCACCGGCAGATTCCCCCAGGCGCAGGCCATCGCCCGAGCAGCCCTTGGGCGGCAGCGCCAGGTTGTCGTGGCCGCTGGCATCGCGGGGGAACAATTGCCGGCGGCGGGCGTTGTCGTTGGGGAAGCCGCCTGCCGCCAGCACTACGGCCTTGGCGCGAATCAGCTGCTCGCCCTGCGGTGTGGCCACCCGTGCCCCGCGCACCTGGCCATCCTCGACCAGCAGGTGCTTGGCCGGCGCCGATTCTTGCAGGTGCACGCCCAGGTCCTGCGCCGATTTGGCCAGGCGCGCCACCAGCGCCACGCCGTTGACCAGGTGCATCGCCCGGCCGTAGCGGGCCAGGTGGTACAGGTGGCGGCCAAAGCGTTTGCACACATGCAGCAGGGCTTTGGGCGAGCGGGTCATGTTGAGAAAAGCAGCAAGGTCGGCGCCGGCCATGATCGGCATGCCCATGAACGAGGTTTCGCGCAGGGTCTTGCGCAAGCGCGGCAGCAGGGCGCCAACCTCGCGGGCGTCATAGGGCGCGGCGATCACCTGGTGCCCGCCCTGGGCTGCCCCCGGTGTGTCGCCATGCATGTCGGGTATACCGTTGCCGTCGGCAAACTGCAACGCCGTGTGCTTCTCGAAAAACGCCACCATGTGCGGGCACGCTTCAAGGAAGGCATCGACGCGCTCGGCGTTGTAGTTAGCCCCCAGTTCATGGCGCAGATAAGTGCGTGGCTGTTCGATGTCTTCTACGATGCCGGCCCTGCGCGCCAGTGGATTGCGCGGCGCCCAGGCCCAGCCACCGGACCAGGCGGTGGCACCGCCAAACACCGGTTCCTTCTCCACCAGGATCACCTTCTGCCCATGCCAGGCAGCCGTTACGGCCGCAGCCAGCCCGGCGGCGCCAGAGCCTATGACCAGTACATCGCATTCGGTTTCGAAGGGAGCGGAAGGCATCACGGGATTCCTGTATTGTTATTGGAACAAGGTTCCATATTCTTGTCGGCAGCGTCTCGGCCTGCAAGGGCAGGCGGGTTGTGCCAGGCAAGTACTGGGCGATCATCGGACATTCACAGTCGCTGGCTAGCGACGATGTGGAATCATCTTCTAGAATTCGCAAAAAAATCAGGGACCTGTGTCATGGCTGGTAGTCAGATCGAACGCGCCTTCAGTCTTGTAGAAAGCCTTGCCGGTGAGCCCCAGGGGCTACCGCTGCAAACCCTGGCCGAGCGCCTGGACATTCCCAAAAGCGCTGCCCACCGCATGCTCACCGAGCTGGTGCGGCTGGGCTATGTGCGACAAAACCGGGAAAGCAGCCGTTATCAGCTATCGGCCAAGCTGGTCGCGCAGGGCTTTCGTTACCTGGCCAGCAGCGGTGCCGACATCATCCAGCCGATTCTCGACCGCCTGGCCCAGGACAGCGGTGAACTGGTACGCCTGGGTGTGATCGAGGGCGTCCGGCAAACCTGGATCGCCAAGTCCCAGGGCGCCCGCTCCGGGCTGCGCTACGACCCGGACATGGGCCGCGATGCGCCGCTGTTCTATACCGCCTCCGGGCATGCCTGGCTGGCCAGCCTGAACGATGAGCAGGCGCTGCAGATGGTGTTGCGCCAAGGCATTGCCGACCCCGCTCAGTTCGGCCCGAATGCACCGCGCTCCACCGATGAGCTGCTCGCCTACCTGCACCGCGCCCGCGAGCGTGGCTACGCCTGGGTCGAGGAAACCTCCGCCATTGGCACGTCGGCCCTCGCCGCAGTGGTGCGCCGCCCGCAAAGTGACGAGGTCATCGGCGTGCTGAGCATCGCCGGGCCCAGCGCGCGCCTGGCACAAAGCCGCCTGCCCGAGCTGGCACCGCTGCTGCTGGCGGCGGCGGACGAACTGTCGGCTGCCAGCCGCGCCAGCGAGTTGTTCGCTTGAAGGCATAAAGCGGTCGATTACCGCACAGTCTGTTGCGCCGGTTCTTCTGAAAAGCTGAACCAGGTTCTAAATTGTTGATCGTTGATTCTGGAACTGAGTTTCAGAATTCACAAAACAACAATGACAAGAGGACAGGCTGTTGAACGCACCCCTTCGTATTGCCTTGATCGGCGCTGGCATCATGGGCCGCCAGCACTACCAGCACTTGCGCAATGTGCCGCAAGCCCAACTGTGTGCCGTGGCCGACCCCGGCCCACAGGCCGAAGCCTTCGCCGCCGAGTGCGGTGTGCCTTGTTTTGCCGACCATCGCCAGATGCTGGAGCGTGTGCGCCCGGAGGCGGTGATCATCGCCAACCCCAACAATCAGCATGTGGCCACCGCGTTGGATTGCGTCGAGGCCGGCGTGCCGGTGCTTGTAGAAAAACCGGTAGGCGTACATCTGGATGAAGTTCGGGCACTGGTAGAGGCTTCGCATCGGCGCAATGTGCCGGTGCTGGTCGGCCACCATCGCCGGCACAACCCGCTGATCGCCAAGGCGCACCAGGTGATCAGCGAAGGCAAGCTGGGCCGGCTGATCAACGTCACCGCGCTGTGGCAGTTGCAAAAGCCCGACAGCTATTTCGAAACCCCCTGGCGTCGCGAGCCAGGGGCGGGCTTTTTGCTGACCAACCTGATCCACGACCTGGATCTGCTGCGTCACCTGTGTGGTGAGGTGGTGCAGGTGCAGGCGTTCACCCGCAACGATGTACGTGGTTTTGCCAACGAAGACAGCGCAGCAGTGCTGCTGCAATTCGCCAATGGCGCGTTGGGCAGCCTGACGGGCTCGGACGCGGTGGCCGCGCCCTGGAGCTGGGAGCTGGACTCTGGCGAAAGCCCGATCTACCCGCGCCAGGACGGTCAGCCGTGTTACATGCTGGCTGGTACTCAAGGGGCGTTGAGCATTCCCCAGCTCAAGCGCTGGCATTACGCCGAGGCCGGTTCGGGCTGGCACACGCCGCTGCTGCAGTGCGAGGAGAGCATCCCCGCTGGCGAGGCGTTGACCCTGCAGTTGCAGCACTTCGTGCGGGTTGCCCGTGGTGAACAGGCGCCGCTGATCGATGCCGCCGACGGTGGCCGCACCCTCGCGCTGATCGAAGCGATCCGCCAGGCAGCCGAAAGCGGCCGGGCCTGCGCGCCCGAGCACATTGGCTGAAGCAACCTTACTCTTTACTGGTGACGATAAATGACTGATCGGATTTTCTCCCTCGCGGCCCTGACGGTACTCGAGCTGTCCCCACCGGACATGGTCGAGGCTGCCGCCCGCGCGGGTTACAGCCACGTTGGCCTACGCCTGGTGCCCGCTACCGAACACGAGCAGCACTTCCCGTTGGTGGCCGATGCCGACCTGCGTCGGCAGACCCAGGCGCGCCTGCGCGACACCGGCATCAAGGTGCTCGACCTGGAGATTCTGCGCCTCAAGCCGGAAACCTGCGTCGCCGATTTCGAACCGATCCTGGCGGTGGGCGCCGAGTTGGGGGGCACCGAACTGCTGGTGGCTGGCAACGACCCGGACGAAGCGCGGCTGACCGAACGCTTTGCCGCTTTGTGCGAGCTGGCGGCGCGCTACGGCATCTACCCGCACCTGGAGTTCATGCCCTGGACCGACGTGCGCGACCTGCGCCAGGCCATGCGAGTGGTGGCCAACGCCGACCACGCCAATGGCTGCGTGCTGGTGGATGCCTTCCACTTCAACCGATCCCACTCATCGTTGGACCACCTGGCGCAGTTGGCACCGCAGCGCATGCGCTATGCCCAGCTGTGTGACGTGGCCGGCCCAGTACCGGCCGACATGGACGAGATTCTGCGCCAGGCGCGTAACGAGCGACGCTTCCCCGGTGATGGCGATGCCGACCTGGTCAGCCTGCTGCGCGGCTTGCCGCCAACCGTGCCGCTGAGCCTGGAAATACCCACACGGCAGTTGCTGGAGCAGGGCATCAGCGGCGAACAGCGCGCGCGCATGGCGCTGGAGAAAGCCCTGGCGGTGTTGGCCAAGGTCTGATTTCGACCGGCAGCGCCCCCTTTTGTAGGAGCGGCCTTGTGTCGCGAAAGGGCCGCAAAGCGGCCCCAGATTCTCAGGCGTGTTGCAGAAATCGCTGGGGCTGCTTTGCAGCCCTTTCGCGACGCAAGGCCGCTCCCACTGTCATGGCCATTATCACCAGCCCAAAAAAAGGGCCCGCAAGGGCCCCGTAGAGAAAAGTGGCTAGCGCCCTCAGGCGCTCTCGACCTTGCGCGGTGCCATGAAGTACATCCACACCAGCGCCAGGAAGTACATGGCCGGGATCATGGTGAACAGCACGGCATAGTTGTTGTGGGTAGCGGTCAACACGCTGCCGACGATTTGCGTCATGAACATCCCGCCAATCGCCGCGCACATGCTGCCAAACCCGAACACCGTGCTCACCAGGTGCTTGGGTGTGTAGTCCATCACCAGGCTCCAGATGTTCGCCGTCCACGCCTGGTGCGCGCCCACGGCCAGCGAGATGGCGGCCACTGCAACCCAAAGGCCACTGGCGTTGGCGGCAAAGATGACGCTGAGCATGGTGCAGGCGAAGATCAGCATCGACACCAGCCGCGCAGTCGTGGCACGCACGCCACGGCCAATCAGCCACGACGACAAGATGCCACCACCGATGCTGCCAAAGTCCGCCGTCAGCCAGATGATGATCAGCGGGATGCCCATCTGGGTCACGTTGATGCCCAGGCTGTACTGCTGGTTGAGGAATGGCGGCAGCCAGTACAGGTAGAACCAGAACACCGGTGCGGTAATCGCATAGGCCACTGCAAACGCCCAGGTGCCACGCAGGCGCAGGATACGGCTGAACGGCACGCGGGTCGGCTCGGGCTCGTCGTCCTGCTGGATGTACTGCACCTCGCTCTGGCGCACGCTGGGGTGGTCTTCGGGGTTGTAGTACTTCAGCACCCACAGCACCACCCATACCAGGCCCAGGCTGCCCATGGCGATGAACGCGGCCTGCCAGCCCCACACGGCGAGGATCAGCGGCAGCAGGGCCGGGGTGACCATGGCACCGACGTTGGTGCCGGCGTTGAACAACCCGGTGGCAATCGCTCGCTCACCCGCTGGGAACCACAGGCGCACGGTCTTGACGCAAGCCGGGTAGTTGGCGGCCTCGGTCAGACCGAGGATGAAGCGGCACACCATGAAACCTGCCGCCGAGGTAGCCAGGCCATGGGCACCGGTGGCCAGGCTCCACAGCAGCACGGCGAAGAAGAAGGCGCGTTTGACCCCGACTTTGTCGATCAGCCGGCCCTGCAGCAGAAAGCCGATGGCGTAACCGACCTGGAACCAGAAATTGATGTTGGCGTAGTCCATCGCCGTCCAGCTCATTTCCTTGGCCAGCACGGGCTGCATGATGCCAAGGGCGGCGCGGTCGATGTAGTTCAGGGTGGTGGCGAAGAACACCAGGGCAAGCATGCCCCAACGGGTTTTGCCGACGCCGAAGGCGCCGCGAAGCTTGTCGCCGATCGAACCCTGGGACATCCGGGGTGCGGCGGGGGTGATCTTGGAGTGGTTCATAAACTGCTCGTTTCTTGAAATTGTATTCAGCTGCGGTGCTACGGGTACGTGACCGGTTCCCAGGCAGGGGGGCACGCAAGGCCGGTGCATGGTGAGCAGTGAAGGCGGCAGCGTCAATTCAAGAGACGGGCTACTGTTCGGTTACCGAACGGTTGCGTTGGCCTGCGGGCGCGGCAGGGATTCACGTCAATAAAGGGTAGAAGGCTTTGAGCCTTGTTGCTGGATGGGCGCAGTTTTGATGAGAAGGGCAGGCTGCCCATTACCCAGCAGCCGTTCAAGGGCTTCCGTTTACCGCGAGGGTTGTTGCAACAGCCACTCAAGGTTGCTCAGATGGAGTAACCCTATGAGTAGCCGTTTCGAAAATCAGGCCTCGCTGTGGTCATATTGAGCTCAAGCCACTCAATGCTCTCCCGGCCAGATACCCAAAGGTCATCCCCGGCCCAAGGGTAATACCGCCGCTCGGGTAGTGCCCACCCATCACGCTGTGCATGTCGTTACCCACTGCAAACAGCCCGGGTATCGGCTGCCCCGCGTGGTCCAGCACGCGGGCCGAGGCGTCTGTGCCCAGGCCGGCGAAGGTGCCAAGGCTGCCTGGCAGCAGTTTTACCGCGTAAAACGGCCCCTTCAGCAGCGGACGCAACGATGGGTTGGGCACTTGCAGCGGTTCGCCCTGGGCCTGGTTGTATGCCGATACTCCTCGCTGGAAAGCAGGGTCTCTACCTTGGGCTGCATATTGGTTGAAGCCTTCTACCGTGCGCTGCAACTGCGCAGCGTCGATCCCACAGCGCTGCGCCAATTGCGCCAGGGTAGCGCCGTTGTGCAAATAGCCACTGCGCTGATAGAAGCGGGTAGGGAAGGGAAACGGTTTGGCCCACCCAATGCCATAGCGCCGTTGCGCAGTGTGGTCACAGATCAGCCAGGCCTCTGGCCGCTCGCCTTGCGGCGTGGCGGCGAACAGCGCGTTCATGAAATCGTGGTAGCAATCGGCTTCGTTGACGAAGCGCCGGCCATCGCGGCGCACGGCAATGAACCCGGGCTTGGCGCGGTCGATCAAGTGCGGGAAATGACCGAAACCGCCATCGCGTCGCGGCACCCGCGACACAGGTGCCCACGCGCCACTATGGACCGCAGTGGTGGGTACCAGGCCACCGGCCTGTTCGCCCAGGCGCAAACCGTCTCCGCTGTTTTCCCTGGGCGCAGCGGAATAATGCTGGTCACCGTCCGGCGCGTGCGGCATCAGCTGCGCGATGCGCTGGCGGTCATGCGGGAAGCCGCCGCAGGCCAACACCACACCACGGCGGGCATGGATGACCTGGCCATCGGCGAACAGTGCGCCGCTGACCCGCCCTTCGCCCAGCAAGCGGCTGGCGGGTTTGTCGGTCAGCAAGTTCACGCCGAGGTCGAGGGCGCTGCGCAGCAGGCGCGCCACCAGCGCGTTGCCGTTGACCAATTGCAGCCCGCGACGGTGCAGCAGCAGGTCGCGCCCATGACGCAACAGGCGTTTGCCCACATGCAGCGCCGCCTTGGGCGAGCGGGTGGCGTTGAAGAAGGCGGCCATGTCGGCGCCCCCGGCAACGCCCATGCCGGCCAGGCTGACGATATCCAGCGGCGGGCGCAGCTTGTGCAGCCAAGGCCCGAGCAGGCGACCGTCATAGGGCAGCGCACACAGCGAGCGCCCGCCGCGTGCACTGCCATCGCCTTCACGCATGTCGGGCATACGGCTACCGCACTGGAACTGCACGGCAGTGTGTTGCTGGAAGAACGCCACCATCTCCGGGCCATGGCGCAGGAACGCGCGTTGGCGTGGGTCCAGCGCGCGGGTGTGGGTTTGCGCTCGTAAGTAACGCTCCGGGGCATCGTCGTTTTCAAGGATGCCCTCGGCGATGGCCAGCGGGTTGCGTGGTATCCACAACCAGCCCCCCGACCAGGCGCTGGTGCCGCCCAGCTGGCTGGCTTTTTCCGCCACGATCACTTGCAGGCCGTGATGTGCGGCGGTTACGGCGGCAGCCAGGCCAGAGGCGCCGGCGCCGATGACGAGTACGTCACAGTCGAGGGGTTGCATGGAAGGGGTCCACTCAGGCATGGGAAGAGGTGGCGTGCGGTTTATTGCAGCGGTGAGAAGCCGGTCGGCCGCAGCAGCCGCGATTGCAGGCGCTGTACCGCACCCAGCTCGCGGTTGCGCCGCGAGAACTCCGCCCAGCGCGGGTCTGCCGCCATGGCTGCGCGGCGAGCCATGCGCTCGTCGAGGCTGGCGTAGCCCCAGATGTGCACCACCTGGTTGACGTCGCCGAACTCACTGGTGAAAAAACCGACCAGGTTGCCCAGGTGTTCGCTTTGCACTTCCAGCGCATGGCTTTGGTACAGGGCCAGCCAGTCGGCCATTTTCAGTGGGTCGAGGGTGTAGGTTCTCAGTTCGTAGTACATGCTGGGGTCTCCGTGTGGGCAGTCGGCGCCTGCAGGCGCGCGGTGATGTGGTTGGCAGCGAGCCAGCCGAAGGTGAGGGCAGGGCCCAAGGTGATGCCGGGGCCGGGGTAGGTACCCTTCATCAATGAGTTCATGTCGTTGCCGACCGCATACAGCCCGGTGATGGGCTGGCCGCTACGGTTCAACACGTTGGCATCGGCGTTGGTCACCAGGCCGCGGGCAGAGCCGAGGTCGCCGGTGTGGATGCGGATGGCGTAGAACGGCCCACTGCTCAATGGCGCCAGGCAGGGGTTGGGCGTGTGTTGCGGGTCGCCCATGTAGCGGTTGTAGCGGTTGCTGCCTTTGCCGAACGCGCGGTCGATGCCATTGCGGGCATCGGCATTGAACTGCTCGAGGGTTTGCGCAAACACCTGTGGGTCGACGCCGATGGCCTGGGCCAGGGCTTGTGGTGTTGAGGCCCGGTACAAGTAGCCGGCGTCGATCAACGCCTGGTTGTTCACCGGCTTTGGCCGCGCCAGACCCAGCCCGTAGCGATTCATCGCTTCGGCATCGCAGACCAGCCAGCAACTGGCAATGCTGTTGGCGAACATGGTCTGCACAAAATGGTGGTAGGAGTCGGATTCGTTGACGAAGCGCCGCCCGGCCGGGTCGATCGCAATCACGCCAGGTTTGGCGCGGTCGGTGACCAGGTGGGGGAAGCGTTCACGCTCACCCCCGGCGTGGCGCAGTTCGGAAACCGGCGCCCAGAAGAAGTTGGCCGCCAGGCCCTCGCCCTCGGCTGCTGCCACGGCCTGGCAAAGGCGCAGGGCGGCACCGTCGTTGGCCGGCGGTGACATGGTCAGGTGCGGCGCCTCTTGGGGCGGTCTGTAGTTGGCGGCCAGTGCGCCAGCAGCGAACCCGCCCATTGCGCACACCACGCCACCACGAGCAGATACCCGCACACGACGGCCCTCGCGCTGTACAACTACGCCAGTGACTACGCCGCGCTCGACGATCAACTCCACGGCTTCGCTGCGCAACCAAAGCTGCGTGCCGTTGGCAAAAGCGCTGGTGGCGAGGCGGGCGATCAATGCATTGCCGGTGGTAAGCCGCGTGCCACGCGGGTGCTGCAGGCGGTCCCGCGCGTAACGCGCCATCAGTTTCAGGCAGTGCCACAGCGACCTGGGCGAGCGGCGAATGCTCAGGAAATGCTGGATATCCACGCGGTTGACCATCATGCCGCCGAACAGCAGCATCCCGGGCGGGGGCATCTGCAGGTCTTTGAAGCGTGCGCCGAGGTGCTTGCCATCGTACTCGACCATTTCCAGCGCGCGACCGAACTGAGTGGCACCGGGGGCATCGGGATAGTAGTCGGGCGAGTGTGGGCGCAGGGCATAGCGCAACTCGGTGTTCTGCTCCAGCCAGCGCAGCGCCTGGTGGCCTTGTTCGATGAAGGCGTTACCCAGAAGAGGGTCGTAGCCGTCGCCGATCACCTGCTTGAGGTAGGTGCGCATGGCCTCGGGGGAGTCCTTGGCTCCGGCGGCGCGGGCTTGATCGGTGCCGTATAGCCACACCGCACCGCCAGATATCGCCGAGGTACCGCCAAAGTGCTCGGCCTTTTCCACCACCAGGACCTTCAGCCCACGGCGGGCCGCCGTGGCGGCAGCGGCAAAGCCACCGGCGCCGCTGCCCAGTACCACCAGGTCGAAGCGGTGTTGCGTGTCGTCAGTGGTCGCCATGGTTTCAGATCTCCAGCGGCGTTACGCCCATGAAGGCGCCAAGGTGGCCGAGTTGGGCGAAGGCCATTTCCGGGCCGGTCTGGATCGCGCAGCCTACTTGGCGTGCGCGGTTCAGCAACGGGGTGATCTCGGGCGAAGTGACCACGTCGGCTACCAGGGTGTCGGGCTGTAGAGTGGCCACTAGGGCGGCGGACAGTGGCAGTTCCGCACTGTTGCCCATGCCGACAGGCGAGGCGTTGGCCACCAGGTCGAAATCTTCCAGCCCACTGAACTGCGTGCTGATCGTAAGCCCGGGGAAGGCGCTGCCGAGCAATTCGCACACCGCACCCATGCGCGCTGTGCTGGGGTCGCTGAGGGTGATGCTGGCAATACCTGCCTCGCCCAGTGCATAGGCGATGGCACTGCCAACACCGCCGCAACCGATCACCAAGGCCCGCTTGCCCGCTGGCTCGAAACCATGCTTGCGCGCAGCGCCCAGGAAGCCTGCGCCGTCCACGTTGTCGCCCAGCAGGCGCCCGTCGCGCTCGCGACGTATCACATTGACCGAGCCCAGGGCCGCTGCGCGTTCGCTCAGGCCGTCCAGGCGGTTGGCCAGGGCCTGCTTGTACGGCACGGTGACCACACAGCCGCGCAGGTTCTGCCAGCCGCGCAGGGTGCCGGCAAAGCTGTCCAACGCTGCCTCATGCAGGTCGATGGGCAGCATGGCGAGGTTGCAATTGTTGTGGGTGAACCAAGTGTTGAAGTTTTCCGGGGACTTCACCTGGGCGATGGGCGAACCGACGATGGCGACCAGTTCAGTGGAACCACGAATCATGCTGACCTCCTTATTGGCGTTGTTATGGCGGCAAGGGTGGGCCAGAGGGGCGTGGGTAACAATGCGCTCATCGGGTATTTAGTGCGATAATCGCAACCATGAGCCGGTTATCGCAGTAATCGGCTGTTTTTGTCCCCTGCTTGCGAGCCGAATGCATGAGCACACCCGCTATTCACCCCCGTGACCTGATCGCGGGCTTGCAGAAAGGCCTGGCGCTGATGCAACTGTTCAGTGCCGAGCAGCCACGCCTGAGCGTGCCCCAGGCAGCCAGGCTGTCCGGCCTTACGCCCAGCGCTGCACGGCGCTTTCTGCTGACCTTGGTACATGAAGGCTTTGCCGAAACGGACAGCCGTGAGTACTGGTTGACGCCCAAGGCCTTGCGCCTTGGCCAGGCGTATGTCGACTCGGCGCAACTGCCGCGCATGCTGCGGCCGATTGTGGAGCAGGTAGCGCGGCAGACGCAGGAGCATGTATCGGTGGGTACCCGCGATGGTGACGAGATCATCCACCTGGTGCGCAGCCGCTACAGCCATGTGGCGTCGTTGTCGATCAGGCCGGGCTCTCGGGTGCCGATGCATTGCACGGCCGGTGGGCGGGTTTGGCTGGCCTGGCTGGATGAGGCGGACCGGGATGAGTACTTCGTGCGTAACCCGCTGCGTGCGTTGACGCCTTACACGCAGACTGACCGGGCACAGCTGGAGGCTGCGTTGCAGCGGGTGAAGGCGCAGGGTTTCTGCATCGTTGATCAGGAGTATGAAATCGGCATGCGGGTACTGGGTGTGCCGTTGCTGGACCGGGCCGGTCAGTTGAAAGCAACGCTGACCATCACGACCCATGCATCACGGCTTAGCGTGGATGAGGTACGGCTGCGCTACTTACCGGCACTGTACGAGGCGCAGGCGCTGCTTCGACCCGTGCTGGATTGAAATGGCCCGGCGGGGGCGTTTCATCGGCTTTTTACAGGGCTAACCCACCCATCAGGCGTTCCCCTGCACCCACTGCACCAGCCGCTCGCCATCGTAGGCATTGTGCTGCCAGGCCAGTTCGCCGGCAGTCTCGCTCTCGCCCTTGAGGATCGCCTGCACAAAGGCCTGATGCTGCTCCAGGATGGTCTCGGGGCTGGTATGCATCAGCAGGTTGGTGGTGTTGATGACCCAGCGCACTTGCTGCTGTACCAGTGCGTACTGGCGGATCAGACGCTGGTGGCCGGTACCTTCGATAATGGCCTGGTGCAGGGTGAAGTCGCATTGGTTGATGGCCTTGCGTGTCCCTTTGGCACAGGCCTTCTGCAGCGCCAGAAACGCCGCTTCGATCGCCTGCAGCACCTGCGCATCGCCTTGCTTGGCCACCAGTGTGGCGGCCAGCCGTTCCAGGCTGCCACGCAGCGTCCAGATTTCCCAGATGTCGTCGGCTGTCAGCTCAGCCACTTGCCAGCCCACATACGGCGTCTGCACCACGATCCCCTCTGTCGCCAACCGGTTTAGGCCGGTGCGCAAGGTGCCGCGGGCGATGCCCAACTGATCGGCAAGTGCCGTTTCGGTAATGCGCTCACCGGGCTTCAGATGCCCCGACAAGATCGATTCACGAAGGCTTTCGGTGGCTTGTTGTTCTGCAGAAAGCTTCGAAACCGGCCGAAGCTGGATGGATTTCATAGACACAGGTCCTGGTGGCGATACGCCCACATATAGCATTCGCCGCCGTTGGCTGTACACCCGGCCGCTCGCACGCGCGCACGGGTTGAGCAGAAACCTTTGGCACGCAGCAGCCAACCTGCTGAAATTACTACCGTTAATTGTTGATTGTTGACAATCAGCAATGTTCGGCCTAGCGTTTCACCGAGCCAGGCCTGGCCAGCGAGACATAACAACAACGACAGCAGTACCTATTCATCAATGCCTACAACTAGAACAAACGTGCATACAAGGTGAAAACATGAAAGAGGCGATCCTTGATGGGGCAGAGCGTGCGCCGGCCCATCAACTCGATGCGATTTACCGCAAGATGTCACTGCGGCTGATTCCGTTTCTGTTCGTTTGCTATGTGCTGGCCTACTTCGCCAGGATCAACGTCAGCTTCGCCAAGCTGGACATGCTGGCTGACCTGCATATCTCCGAAACCGCCTACGGTCTGGGCGCGGGTATTTTCTTCCTGGGCTACCTGGTGTTCGCCGTGCCCAGCAACATGATGCTGGAGCGTGTCGGTGCGCGGCGCTGGATCGGTTTCATCATGGTGGCCTGGGGGTGTCTGACTTCGCTGATGATGTTCATCGAGCAGGCCAGCACCTTCTATGCCCTGCGTTTTCTGATTGGTGTGGCTGAAGCCGGGTTCTTTCCGGGCATCATCTTCTACTTCACGCGCTGGTTCCCCAGCGAGCGGCGCGGGCGGGTCATTGCCTTGTTCATGGCTGCTATTCCGCTATCGGGGATCATTGGAGGGCCGCTGTCGGGCTGGATCATGTCAGCCATGCGGCATGCACCCATGGGCGTGGCGAGCTGGCAATGGCTGTTTCTGTTGTATGGCCTGCCCACTGTCGTGGTTGGTCTGTTGGTCAAACGCTGCCTGCCAGACAGTTACCAGGACGCGAACTTCCTTAGCGCGGCAGAAAAGCGCTTGGTGGGGGACGAACTGACCAGGGATGCCATGCGTCGACCGTCGAGCGCGCAGCGCAGGTCGCTGAGCAGCTTTCTGTTCTCACCGGTGATCTGGTATTTCAGCCTGGTGTACTTCCTGATCGAAATGGGCGAGTACGCCCTGGGTTTCTGGATGCCGACCATCATCCGCAACGCCGGCTTCGACGACTTGCAGTCGGTCGGCCTGCTGACGGCCATTCCTTACCTGGTCGCCAGCGGCGTGATGATCTACATCGGGCGTTCGGCCGACCTGCGCAACGAGCGCAAATGGCACCTGGCGATTCCACTGTTCATTGGCATGGTTGGCCTGATCATCGCTGCGCACTTCGCCCACAGTGGCGTGCTGGCCATGCTCGGGCTGACCTTGGCCACCTGCGGGGTGATGGCCTCCTTCCCTATCTTCTGGACCGTACCCACTGCGCTGTTGGGGGCCAATGCCGCCGCCGGCGTGGCGCTGATCAACTCGATCGGCAACCTGGCCGGCTTTTTCAGCCCGTTCCTGGTGGGCTGGACCGTGGACTTGACCCATAGCACCGACCTTTCGCTGTACGTGGTGGCGGGTTGTGCGTTCCTCGGCGCGGTGCTGTTCGTGCTCGTGCCTAACCGTTTCGGCAGCAGCCAATAAGGAGAAACGACCTATGCAAGCCGTTCAAAGCCTGGAGCAAGACCTGTACAACCAGCCTGAAGTCGCGCGGTTGCGCGAGCAACTGGCGCTGGCCCTGCGCGCCGCCGCCCACCATGGCCTTGCAGAAGGCGTGTGCAACCACTTCAGCGTGACCTTGCCGGGCCGGCCCGACCTGTTTCTGCTCAACCCGCGCGGCCTGATGTGGGAAGAAGTGCAGGCTGACGACATCGTCATGGTCGATGACTTCGGCAAGCGCCTTGCGGGGCGTCATGAAATCGAACCGACGGCGATGTTCATCCATGCCGCGATCCACCGTGTGGCGCGCAAAACCTGCGTACTGCACACGCACATGCCGCACGCCACTGCGCTAAGCCTGACCGAGGCCCGAGCCCTGGACACCACGCTGTCGCAGAATGCCATGCGCTTTCACGACCGCCTGGTAATCGACGACCAATACAACGGCTTTGCCCTGGACCATCGCGAGGGGGAGCGTATTGCCCAGGCCATGAATGGGGCAGACATCGTGTTCCTTGGCAACCACGGAGTGGTGGTGTGTGCCGAGCGCATCGATCATGCCTATGACGACCTGTATTACCTGGAGCGGGCGTGTGAGGCGGAAGTGCTGGCGCGCTCGACCGGCCTGAAGCTGAAACCGGCCGACCCGGGCATGGCGCGGAAGGTGGCGGAGCAGGTCGAAGGCGAGCGCTTGCAGTCCGAACTGTTCTTCCTGGCGCTGGGGCGCAAGCTCAAGTAACCCCGGTGCCCCTGTAGGTGCGAGTGAACCTGCGCCTACAGGGCCCTGTCAGGTGGTCAGAACAGGTTGAGCGGATACTCGGTGATTACCCGTACTTCATCGATCTGCCCGCCGCGGTCCGAGCTGCGGTAGCTGGCCTGGCGCACGCGAAACGACAGATCCTTGGCCACGCCAGCCTGTACCACGTAACGCAACTCGACATCGCGTTCCCAGGCCTTGCCATCCAGGTCGCCGCCACTGCCGTTCTTGAAGTCGGTGCCTTTCACGTAGCGGGTCATGAAGCTCAGCCCCGGTGCCCCGTAAGCGGCCAGGTTAAGGTCATAGCGGGCCTGCCAGGATTTCTCGTTCTCGTAGTCGAAGTCCGAGTACTGCACCGAGTTGGCGAAGTTGTACACGGCGTTGCCATCCGGCCCGTACACGTAGTCGCCGGTGCCGGACACCTTCTGGTAGGCGAGGGTGAAGGCATGCGCGCCCAGCGTCCAGGTGCCGCCCAGGCTCCAGATGCGGTTGTCCAGGTCGCCACTGCGGGCCTGACCGATGCTTTGGGTGTCGTAGGCGTTGAAATCCAGCTTCAGTGACTGGCTGGCGCCCAGCGGCAACAGGTAGCGGGTGTTCACGTAGTACTTGCGAAAGTGCTCGGCAGTCTTGGCGTAGTACAGGTTGCTGGAAAGCCGCTCATTGAAGCTGTAGACCCCACCAATGTAGTCGACTGCGGTCATGCGCCCGCTGTCGCGGGACGACTGGTTGCGGTTGGTCAGGCCGGTGAAGTGGCCCGCATCCAACTGCAGGTTGCGGATTTCCTTGCTGGTGAGCGAGAAACCGTCGACGGTCTCTGGCAGCAGGCGGCTGTCGGAGGTGGCCAGCACCGGCACCGCCATCACTTGTGTGCCGTATTTGAGTACGGTGTTGGACGCACGCACTTTCAGCGCCGCACCGGCCTTGCCGATGTCCTGCTTGGCGCCGTGGCTGTCTTGCTCTAGCAGACCAGTGCCGCCACCGGTGCGGCCATCGCCGGTGTCGAGCTTGAAGGCGTACTGGCCGATCAGGTCGATACCGAAACCCAGCGTGCCTTGAGTGAAGCCGGACTGAAAGGTGCCGATGAAACCCTGGGCCCATTCCTCGCCGTAGTTCTGCCGGGCGCCGCTGGCGCGGTTATCACGCTGCATGTACATGTTGCGTGCCTTGATCGACAGCTTGCTGCCTTCGATGAAGCCTGCCGATTCGGATTGCTCGCTGGCCTGCAACAAGGGGCTGGCGGATGCCAGCAAAAGGGCGGTGACACCGAGTGGGTTGATGCTCATTTCATGCTCCGATTGCTTGTTCTAGTTAAGTGGCAGCGTGATGCAAGGGGTGCCTGAGCCGTTTTTCGGGCGTGCAGAAGCCCTATCCGCGCCTTTGCAGGGCAGAGCGACTTTGCGGTTATTGGTGGCTCAAGCGGGTGGTGCGCCCGCTGGCCGGCACCTGGGGGGCCGGCAGCGGGTCAGGGGGCCTCGGCCTATCGCTCGATCTGGCGATTCCAGCGGGCGTTCCATTCCGGGCGTTGGGTGTTGACCTGGTCCCAGTCGATGGTCACCGCCGTTTGCAGGTAGGTTTGCATGGCTTCGACCTGGCCACGGGTCTTGTCGCTGGTCGGGGTGTTGGGGTTGGACGGGATCTGGTCACCCAGCTCCAGCGCCGGTGCTTGCGCCTCGGGGCTGAGCAGGAACTCGGCAAGCTTTTGTGCAAGCTCGGGCTGGTCGTTGTTGGCGGTGACGCACTCGGCCTGGTTGAGCACCACGGCGCCTTCTTTCGGTGCGGCATACTCCACCGGGATGCCCTTGAGCTTCAGCGCGGTCACCTGGGTAGGGGTGAGCGGGAACAACGCGGCTTCGTCGGTTTGCACCATTTCCGACAGCTTGGCCGAGTTGGGGATGTACTCCAGCACGTTCGGGCCAACGTTTTTCTTCCACGCAGTGAAGCCTGGGTTGACGTCGGTATCGCTGCCGCCGTGCAAGCGGTTGTACATCAGGAAACCGTGCAGGCCAAAGGTGGACGAGGCCATCGACTGGAACACCACCTTGTCCTTGAAGCGCGGGTCGGCCAGGTCGTTCCACGAAGTGGGCGCTGCCCAGCCCTTGGCCTTGAACAGGCGGCTGTTGTAGGCAAGCCCGGTCACGCCCAGGCTGACGGCGGCGGCCTTGTCCTTGATCAGGGCCTTTTCCGGCAGTTGGGCCAGCGTCGGGTTGGGCTTGAGCGTGCTGCACAGGCCCATGCCGATGGCGCGGTACATGATGCCGTCATCCAGCACCATCACATGGATCGACGGCTTGTTCGGGGTGGCCTGGACCTTGGCCAGGATGTCGGCCGAAGTACCGGGGACGATCACCACTTTCACCCCGTTGGCCTTCTCGAACTGGGGCAGGATATTGTCGCTGAACAGCCGCTCCATGGTGCCGCCGTTCATGCCCAGGTACAGCGTGGGTTGAGCCATGGCGGGCAGGCAGGCGAACAGGCCGGGCACGGTGCAGAACAGGGCGAGCAAACGTTGCTTGTGCGTCATGACAGGTTTTCCTTGTAGTGGTGGTTGGGCTGAAAACGGTCGATGGAAAAGGCTGCCAGGCTGATTGCCGGCGCGCCATGGAGTACGCATTGCGCCAGGGCCTCGCCAGCTGCCGGGCCAATCTGGAAGCCGGCGCCGGCAAAGCCGAAGCCATGCAGCAGGCCAGGTTGCAGCAGGCTCGGGCCGAGCACCGGTTCGTCATCGGGCAGGTAGCCCTCGGTGCCGCTCCAGGTGCGAATGGCCTGGGCGCCGGCCAATGCCGGGTACAGCTCGGTGGCGTTGCGCAGGATATCGAGTACGGCGGCTTGCCCAGGGCGCGCGGTGGTCGCGGTCAGGGCGAAGCCACGGCCACCGCCCAGCACGCAGTTGCCGCGTGCCACCTGACGGGCGTAGATGCCACCGCCTTCGACCCCGGTGCTGGCGGTCATGAACAGGGGGAGCGGCTCGGTGACCAGCATGGCCGGGTGGGCTGCGCTCAGCGGCACCGGCTCGCCGTATTGCTCGGCCAACTGCGCCGACCAGGCGCCAGCGCAGTTCAGCAGCCAGGGCGCCTTGAAGCACTGGCCTGAGCTGGTGCGCACAGTGAAGCGCTGGCCGTCGTGGTCCACTTCCAGCACCTTGCACTGCTCATGTACCTGGGCGCCGCTGTGCCGGGCGGCCTGGGCGAACGCGGGTGACACCAGGCGAGGGTTGGCGTGGCCATCCTCGGGGCAGTACGAGGCGCCAACGGCGATATCGCCCACCCAGGGGAAGCGCTGGCGCAGTTCGCGGCGCTCCAGCAATTGCAGGCGTAGGTCAAAGGCCTGGGTCCGCCGGGCATAGGCTTTCAAGGCGTCGAAGTCGGTTTCGCTGCGTGCCAGCTTCAGGTGGCCGCTGCGGGCGTATTCGCCATCGATGCCGATCCACTCGCGCAGTTGCCCCCAAATGGCGTGGGCACGCATCGACAACGGCAGTTGCGCCAACGAGCGGCCCTGGCGGCGTACACCGCCGTAGTTCACGCCGCTGGAATGCGAGCCACAGAAGTCGCGCTCCAGCAGCGCCACCTGCTGGCCACTGCGGGCCAGGGTCAAGGCGGCGCTGCTGCCGACGATGCCGCCGCCGACGATGATGGCATCCACTTCGATCAGCGTCATGGCTTGATCTCCAGGCCGAAGGGCAGGGGCTTGATCGGGGCCTGGCCGCGCAGGCGGCCGACCTGGTCAATGGGGCGACCGCTTTCGCAGGCGATCAGTTCGGCGGCGGCTGCACCGCACACGCGGCCCTGGCAACGGCCCATGCCGACCCGGCACATGGCCTTCACCCGGTTTATTTCCCAGTGCCCGGCGCGCACGGCGGTGCGGATTTCGCCAGCGCTGATCTGCTCGCAGCGGCAAACCGTGAGCAGGTCCGGCGCTTGCCGGGCCCACTGCTGCGGGAATGGGAAGGCTTGTTCCAGGCCTTGGCGAAAGCGTTGCAGGGTGGCCAGGCGCTTTTCCAGCTGCTGCTGGCGTTGCGGGTTGCCAGGCTTGCCCAGGTCGGCCAGCAGTGTCAGGGCGGCCAGTTCCCCGGTCATTTCCGCGCCGTCGGCACCGAGGATGCCGGCGCCGTCGCCGGCCAGGTACACGCCTGGGCTGCTGGCGCGGCCTTGGGCATCACGTACCGGTAGCCAGGCGCGGTTGAGGGTATTCCAGGCAAACTGGCAGCCGAGCAGGTCGGCCAACTGGGTTTCACTGCGCAGGGCGTGGGCGAACGCCACGGCGTCGCAGGGCAGGCTGTGCTGCTGGCCATTTCGTGCCCAGCGCACACCGCTGGCGCGGTGCTCACCATTGATACCCAGCAGCGTCACACCCTGATGCACCGGCACGCCCTTGGCGGCCAGCCAGGCGCGGTAGTACAGGCCCTTGGCGAAGGTGCCTGGCTGCAGCAGCAGGCGTGGCAGGGCGCGTACCTGGGCACTGAACGGCGATGTATCGAGCACGGCGCTGACCGTGGCGCCGGCCTTGGCGTACTGGTAGGCCACCAGGTACAGCAGCGGCCCGCTGCCCGCCAGCACCACCCGCTCACCGATGGCGCAGCCCTGGAACTTCAGGGCAATCTGTGCGGCGCCCAGGGTGTACACCCCGGGCAAGGTCCAGCCAGGGATAGGCAACACGCGGTCGGTGGCGCCAGTGGCGACGATCACTCGGTCGAAGGCCAGCCGGTCGGCCAACTGGCCCTGCTGCAAGGTGTCCAGCACCTGCTGCTCGGCGTTCCACACCAGGGTTTCCGGGCGGTAGTCGATCTGCCCGCGCAACTGCTCAAGTGTGCTGTGCAGGGCCTGTGCCTTGCCGGCCTCAAAGCCATACAAGGCTTTGGCCGGGCGGCGAAAGTTGGCCGGCTGCTGGCGATAGATCTGCCCACCGCCACGGCTGGCTTCGTCCAGCAGCACTGGGTGTACGCCGTGGGCCACCAAGGTTTGCGCGGCGCGGATACCGGCAGGGCCGGCACCGATGATGACGATTGCACTCATGGTCGGCGCCCCGGATCACGGCTCACGCAGTGGCCTGGCTCAAGGAACGTCGAGCAGGCGCGCACCCGGCGGCCGTCCTGCAGGCGTACCCAGCAGTCCTGGCAGGCGCCCATCAGGCAGAACCCGGCGCGTGGCTCGGCGCTGAAGTCACTACCGCGCAGGTGCTCCGAATGGGTCAGGATGGCCGTCAGCAGGGTGTCGCCGTGCATGCCCTGGGCCGGCTGGCCGTCGAGCAGGAAGGGCACAGGCTCGCGGTCGTGTTCGGCCACGCGCTTGAACAGGGGCATAAGGGCATTCCTTGTCATTGCTTGCCCACCAGCACGCGGTCCAGGCCGTATACCCGGTCCAGGGCGATCATGGTCAGGGCGGTGACGGCGATCACCAGGGCCGAAACGGCGGCCATCATCGGGTCGATCGACTCGGTGGCGTATACGTACATGCGTACAGGCAGCGTTTGGGTGGCGGGCGAGGTGACGAAGATCGACAGGGTCACTTCGTCGAAACTGTTGATGAACGCCAGCAGCCAGCCACCGGCCACGCCCGGCAGGATCATCGGCAGTGTCACTTTGCAGAACAGCGTGATGCGGCCGGCGCCCAGGCTTTGTGCGGCCTGCTCGGCGCTGCGGTCGATGCCGATGGCTGCAGCCAGTACCAGGCGCAGCACGTAGGGCGTGATCACCACCACGTGGGCGAACACCAGCCAGGCAAAGCTGCCATTGACCCCCAGCAGGGCGAACAGCCGCAGCAGCGCTACGCCCAGCACCAGGTGCGGGATGATGATCGGCGACAGCAGCAGGCCGTTGACAAAACCTTGGCCAGGGAAGCTGTAGCGGGTCAGCGCCAGGCCCGCCGGCACGGCGATCAGGGTGGCCAACGAGGCCGCCAGGGCGGCGAGTTTCAGGCTGTTGTAGAACGCGTCAAGGAAGTCGGCGCGCTCGAACACGGCGCTGAACCAGCGCAGCGAGAAGCCAGCGGTGGGCAGGCTCAGGGTGTTTTCCGGGGTAAATGCCACCAGGCACACCACCACCAGCGGGGCGAGCATGAACAGCATCACCAGGGCGTGAAAAGACAGGGCCAACGGGCCGTTACGGGTCATCGGTTCAAACTCCAAGTGCGCGTTTGTAGCGGCGTTCGACCAGCCGGTTCCAGCTGAGCATCACCAGCAGGTTGATCAGCAACAGGGCGACCGCGATGGTGGCCCCCATCGGCCAGTTCAGTTCGGCCAGGTACTGGTCGTAGATCATGGTGGCGACCATCTTCAGTCGGCGCCCGCCCAGCAGGCCGGGGATGGCGAACGAACTGGCAGCCAGGCCGAACACGATCAACGTGCCCGACAGCACACCGGGCATGATCTGTGGCAGCACGATGCGGCGGAACACCGTCCACTGGCTGGCGCCCAGCGACAGCGCGGCCTGCTCGGCGGCCGGGTCGAGCTTTTGCAGCGAGGTCCACACCGGGATGATCATGAATGGCAGCATCACGTGGACCAGGCCGATGATCACCGCAAACGGTGTGTACAGCAGCTTCACCGGCTGCCCGCCGAGGGCCGTGATGCCTTGGTTGACCAGGCCATCGGCACCCAGCAGCAGGCTCCAGCCGAATGCCCGCACCACCACCGAAATCAGCAGCGGAGTCAGCACCAGGATCAGGAAGATCGAGCGCCACGGCGCACCCATGCGGCTGAGTACCATGGCCTCGGGGATACCGATCAGCACACACAGCAAGGTGACCAGGGCACTGATCCAGAAGGTGCGGAAGAAGATCTCGTAGTAATAGGTGTCGGTCACCAGGCTCAAGTAATGGCTGAGCGTGTACTGGCCGGCCTGGATACCCGTGGTGTAGTCGAACGCGTTGAACGACAGCAGCACGGTCAGCCCCAGCGGCATCACCAGCAGCGCCAGGAACAACAGCAGGGCGGGGCTGCTCAGGCCGTAGCCCCAGGCGTTGCTGCGCAGTTTTGCGGTACTCATGCCGCCACCTCAGCCGCGTTCAGTACCCGCAGCAGGGCATCGTTCCAGTCCAGGCCAACGTGCGTGCCTTCCTCCAGCGGTGCGTTGCCATCGTTGGCACGAACCACGGCCAGGTTGCCCAAGGCCGTGTCGACGCGGTACAGCCACTGGCTGCCGAGGAAGTAGCGGCAGCTGATGCGGCCCGCCAGCTTGCCGCTGCCGGCGGCGCCAAGGTTGATCTTTTCCGGGCGCAGGCTGAGGGTCAGCGGGCCTTGGGCTGCAGCCTGCGGTTGCCCGCCGGGGCCGGTTACGCCTCGCAGGCGGTTGGCCTTGCCGACGAAGTCGGAAATGAACGGCGTGCCTGGGTGTTCGTAAAGCCGGTAAGGGTCATCGACCTGGGTGATACGCCCGGCTTCCATCACCACCACCCGATCACTGATCGACAAGGCTTCGGCCTGGTCGTGGGTGACCATCAAGGTGGTGATGCCTACCTCGTGCTGAATGCGACAAATCTCGAACTGCATTTCTTCACGCAGGTGCGCGTCCAGGTTGGACAGCGGCTCGTCCAGCAGCAGCACCGGCGGTTCGATCACCAGCGCGCGGGCCAGGGCTACACGCTGACGCTGGCCGCCGGACAGTTCCCGTGGGTAGCGTTCGGCATGTTTGTCCAGGCGTACCAGCGCCAGGGCCTGGTCGACGCGGCGGGCGATGTCGGCATTGGCCACCTTGCGCATGCGCAGGCCAAAGGCGACGTTGTCGCGCACGGTCATGTGCGGGAACAGCGCGTAGCTCTGAAACACCACCCCCAGGCCGCGGCTGGCCGGTTTGGCATGGGTGATGTCACGGCCATCGAGCACGATGCGCCCGCTGGTGACTTCGACGAAGCCGGCGATCATCTGCAGGGTGGTGGTCTTGCCACAGCCGGAAGGGCCGAGCAGGGAGACGAACTCGCCTTTTTCGATGGACAGTGACGAGCTGGCCACTGCCTCCGTGGCGCCATAGCGCTTGCAGAGTTTGTCGATCAACAGAAAGGTCATGGCTGTGCTCCATCGCAAACGGAACCGGGGTCAACCGGCAGTTTCAGGGTGGGCAGAGCGCCAGCGGCGAAAAGCAAAGCTTTTACGGACGTTGGCGCTCGCTTCTGTGGCGGCGGCCGATGTTGTGATATCGCCCTATGGACCGGAGAGTAGGGCAATGATTAGGATGGCGACAAAGGGTAATTTCACTGAGTGACAGCTATTTTGAAATTATTCCACTCATTGGAATTTCTTAGGGTTAAGTGAAAAATGGATTCCGATAAACGAAATGAACAAGGCAAGGAAGTCGGCGTCACTGCGGTGTCCCGTTTGTTCGCCGTGTTGCGTGCGCTGGGTGATTGCGCTGGCGAGGGTGAGAAGGTTAGCCAGCTAGCACAGCGGGTTGGCCTGGCGCAGCCGACCACCCACCGTTTGCTGCGCAGCCTGATCGAAGAGGGCATGGTGGACCAGTGTGCGACCAGCAAGCGCTACCGCCTGAGCCTGGATTTCTTCGCCCTCGCGGCCAAGGCCGGGCAGGCTGGCAACCTACGCGATGTGGTACGCCCGAGCCTGCTGAGGCTTTCGGCTTCATTGGGTGATTCGCTGTTTTTGCTGGCACGTTCAGGGTTCGACGCGGTGTGCCTGGACCGCAGCGAAGGGCCGTACCCGATCCGTACCTTCACCGGTGATATCGGTGGCCGCGTGGCCTTGGGCGTGGGGCAGGGCAGCCTGGCGATCCTGGCCTTCCTGCCCGAGGAGGAGCGTGACGAGGTGATCCGCTACAACTTGCCGCGCTTGAAGGACTTTCATCATTACGACGAAGTGCTGCTGCGTGCCGAGATCGACAACGTGCGCAGCCTGGGCTATGCCGGGCGCAATACCGGCGTGCTCGACGGCATGGCCGGTTTGGCGGTGCCGATCCTTGACCGTAATGGCCATGCGGTCGCGGCCCTGAGCGTGGCGACCATCAGCGACCGCCTGGGGCCCAACCGCATGCCGACCGTGGTGGCATTGCTCAAGCGCGAGGCAGCGGCGATTGGCGAGCGTATCAACCCGTTTGATCCGGTGTTGCGCCGGCCTTCTCATGTGTTTGGTTAGTGCCAAGGCATTGCCGCATCGCCAGAACAACAGTTGGGGCCGCCCTGCGGCCCCAACCAATAGCAGGCCTACTCCACAGCCTCTGCAACACCCTGGTCTTCCCCCAGGAAGCCACCGCTCTGGTGCTGCCACAACCGCGCATAGGTGCCATTCTTCGCCAGCAGTTCGGTGTGGGTGCCTTGCTCGATGATGTGCCCTTCATCCATCACGATCAGCCGGTCCATGGCGGCGATCGTCGATAAACGGTGGGCAATGGCGATCACGGTCTTGCCTTGCATCATTTCATCCAGGCTCTCCTGAATGGCCACTTCCACTTCGGAGTCCAGCGCGCTGGTGGCTTCGTCCAGCAGCAGGATCGGTGCGTTCTTCAGCATGACCCGGGCAATGGCGATGCGCTGGCGCTGGCCACCTGACAGTTTGATGCCGCGCTCCCCCACCAGTGTGTCGTAACCGCTGTTGCCCTGGCGGTCGCTGAGCTGGCCGATGAATCCATCGGCTTGGGCGTTGGCTGCAGCGGCGCGGATCTGCGCCTCGGTTGCATCGGGGCGGCCATAGGCGATGTTGTCGCGAATCGTTCGGTGCAACAGCGAGGTGTCCTGGGTCACCATGCCGATAGCATTGCGCAGGCTGTCTTGCGTGACCTTGGCCACGTTCTGCCCGTCGATGCGGATTTCCCCCTTGTCCACGTCGTAGAAGCGCAGCAACAGGTTGATCAAGGTGGACTTGCCCGCACCGGAGCGACCCACCAGCCCGACTTTTTCGCCTGGGCGAATGTTAAGGCTGAGGTCGTTGAGCACCTGGCGCTCGCCGTTGTAGTTGAAACTGACCTTGTCGAAGCTCACCGCGCCACCGGTGGTGACCAGCTCGGTAGCATCTGGCGCATCCTGCACCTTGGGGCCGCGGGTGAGGGTGGCCATTCCGTCCTGCACGGTGCCGATGTTTTCGAACAGCGAGGTGATCTCCCACATGATCCAGTGCGACATGCCGTTGATACGCAAGGCCATGGCGGTAATTGCCGCCACCGCCCCGGTGCCGACCTGGCCCTGGTGCCACAGCCACAGTGCATAGCCCCCGGCGCCCATGATCAAACCCACCACCAGCGCCTGGTTGACGATTTCGAACTGGCTGACCAGGCGCATCTGACGAAAGCCGGTCTGCTTGAAATCTTCCATGGCCGCACGGGCAAAGTGCGCTTCGCGGTTGGAGTGGGAGAACAGCTTCACCGTGGTGATGTTGGTATAGGCGTCGGACACCCGCCCGGTCATCGACGACCTGGCGTTGGCCTGCTCCTGCCCGACTTTGCCCAGGCGCGGTACGAAATACAGCATCGCCAAACCGAATAGCACGACCCAGGCGATGAATGGCAACATGAGTTTCAGGGCGAAACCGCCGGCCAGGGCAATGATCGCGATGAAGTACACGCCAATCCCAGGGAGGATTTCGATGAGTGTGAACAGCACATCGCGCACTGCCAGTGCTGTCTGCATCACCTTGGTGGTGACCCGGCCGGAAAACTCGTCAGAGAAGAACGACAAGCTCTGGCGCAGCATCAAGCGGTGGAAGTCCCAACGCAGCCGCAGCGGCAAGTTGATTGCCAGCACCTGGTGTTGAACCATGGTGCGCAGCGCCACCAGCCCGACGCTAACCAGCAGGACGATGCCGATGCCCCAGAGTACGCGGCTTTCGTCGGGGCCGACGGTGCCGCCGGCCTGCCACGCCGAAAGCAGGTCGACCACCTGGCCGAGGAAGGCGAACAGCCAGGCTTCATAGATCGATACCCCGGCACTGAGCAGTGCCAGCGCCAGGATGTAGCCACGGGCGCCGCGGGTGCAGGCCCACATGAAGCGCACCAATCCCATTGGCGGCGGTGGCACCTCGTCGGGCGGGAAGGGGTCGAGCCTGCGCTCAAAGATACCAAGCATGCTTGTCTCCGGAATATCGATTTTTACTTAACCGGTAACCATACAGCACAGCGCGGGATTCGCCTTCAGCAGCCAGCACCGATGCAGGCAAAGTGCATCACATCAAGCGCTGTGCAGGGCGCCTGCGGGGCGTCTGTTAACAAAACTTTGCAATTGATTACATTTTCGTCTGATTGCAAATTGCCTTGGTGCTGTAGGATTGACGCGCTTTTATCTTTCGTGATGTTTTTGTCGTTTTATTGACGTAGCTCATGAGGCTTCATCAGCGGGCATGTCACATTCTCCTTTCAAGCCCTTTCGATTTACTTAGCAGAGCCAGTGTTTTGACGTATGCAATGCCGTTGTTGGCGATTTCCGGCCTGAGCGCCGAGAGTAGCCAGCTTCATCAGCAAGGATTGTATTGGTTAGCCTGTGACGCCACCGAAGACGCCACTTTGCTATGCCGCCAGGTGGTCGAAGGCATGCCCGCTCATACCAGGGCAGCCCTGATTGCCGAAACGCAAGCCATGGATGACGTGCTGGGTGCGCTCGACGCCGCATGCGGCCCGGCCGAGCTGGCGCTGTATGAAGCCAACCCGCGTGCCATCCGCTACCTGTTGCATGATCTTTCCCGTCTCGATGCCCCTGGGCGTGTGCTGGTGCTGCTGGCACCGGCCGATGCCTGGGCGGGCACCGAAGTCGAGCACTGGTGCAATGCCCTGCGCCCCGCTTTGGTGGCCGAGGCAGCGCTGCTGCTGGTCATCAGTGGCGGGCAGGGTACCGCCCTGGTCGAGCGCCTGCGTGCAGTCAATCAAAGCGTGGACGGGTTGGCCCAGGTGTACCGTGGCAAAGGTGGGGTGCGCTACCTGCAGCATTTCTGGAGCAACCCGCTCGGCAAGGCTGGTGCGTGTGAACTGCAACTGGAGCGCCGTAATGCGGGTTTTGCCGTTACCGGAGCGCCGCAGGTGCCAGCCGACACCGGTGGCGATGAGCTGCTGTACCTGGCCCAGCGCCCAGTACTGGAAGGCGCACCCGCGTTCTCCGAGCACTGGCAGGTCTGCGAAAGCCTTGATGAACTGAGCGCCAAGGCCAGCCGTGCGGTCTCTGCCACGGTAATATTCGCCATCGATGGTGGGCAGCGCCTGGACCACCTGGCGCGCCAGCTGCACCGCCTGCGCCAGCGGCGTGGCAATGCCTTGAAGTTGGTGGTGCGCGAAATGGCACCCACCCTGCGTTACCAGGACGAACAACTGCTGCTGGCCTGCGGCGCCACCCAGATCGTGCCGTTCGGCGCCAGCTTGTCGCGCTTTTTGACCATGGTCGAAAGCATCCAGGGCTATGTCTGGCGCCGGAACCTGCCAAGCGACTTCGATGCCTTACTGGCCCGCCTGCGGCCGCAGGCCATCTGCGGGCTGGTGGCACCCCGGGCATTCGCCGAAGCGGTGCAAACCATGTGGCAGGGTGTGCGTCACGGTGAAATCGTCCACCAGTTACTGGTGCTGCACCCGGCGCCTGGGCTGACCCCACTGCAGGCTTGCTCGCGCACGGCGTTCCGCCGTGATGGCGACATTGCGTGCGTGGTTGGCGAGGTGTTGTTCCTGTTCCTGTTCGCCTGCCGCTGCGAAGGTGTCGAACAAGCGCTGGATCACATCTTCCAACTGTCGTGGAAAGAGCTGTTCATTAGCCAGGAGGTGCTTGCCGACCTCGACAGCCTGGCCGCCCCGGCGTTTCTCGACAGCAGCTTGCCACAGCCACCCCGGGCCGATCCGGTGGTGCAGCGGCAGGCACAGGCGTGGCCGGCACTGGCCCCGCGCAAGGTCGCTCTGGCCAAGCGGGGGGGGCGCATGAACTTCGTGCAACTGCTGCAGGTGGTCGGCATTACAGCCCTGGTCACATTGGGCCTGGCTTTGTTGATGTTGCGCCTGTGCGCGGCCCTGCGCACTTGGTTGCGCCGTCGCCTTTCCCCCCGTTACCTGAAACCACTGGGCGTACGCCACCGCGCTGTACGCCAGGACCCCCAGAATGACTAATACCACCGTCACCCTCCCGGTACTGGCCCGCTGGCCTGGACTGGGAGGGTGGAACCTCTATTTTTTTGCCAAATTTTTGTTGGTCGCCCTTGGCATGCTCGACTTCCAGGCATTGCCAAACCTGCTGTTCGCTGCGTTTCTGCTGATCCCGTTGCCGGGCAAGTGGCTGCGTATTGCCCGGCAACTGCTGGCGGTACCCATCGCAATCGCGCTGTTCTACCAGGACACTTGGCTACCACCCTTCAGCCGCCTGTTGGCGCAGCCGGGGGTGCTGGATTTTTCGTGGGACTACCTGCTTGAACTGCTGGGCCGCTTCGTCAACTGGAACCTGTTGGGCGCGCTGACGCTGTTGCTGGTGGGTTACCTGTACCTGCGCCATTGGCTGCGCCTGAGCACCTTGAGCCTGCTGGGGCTGGCCTGGTTGGCAGCTGGCGGCTTGCCATCGCTGGGGGCGGGCCAGGCGCCCGGCGTGGTGACGAGCACCCCGGCCGAACCGCTGCCCACCACCGCAGCCGCTGACAATGCCACGCTCGACAGCTGGCTTGAGCGCTTCTTCGCCAGCGAGCGCGAGCGGGTAACGGCGTTTCCTGCCGTGAATGCCGATGAACAGCCGTTCGACCTGCTGGTGATCAACATCTGTTCGCTGGCCTGGGATGACCTGTCCGCCGTGGGGCTGCGCGACAACCCGTTGCTGTCGCGCATGGACGTGGTCTTCGACCAGTTCAACTCGGCAACTTCCTATAGCGGCCCAGCCGCCATTCGCGTGCTGCGTGCCAGCTGTGGGCAGTCGTCGCATGCTGGCCTGTACCAGCCTGCCCCGGAGCAGTGCCTGTTGTTCCAGAACCTGGCCCGGCTGGGTTTCCAGAGCAACACTTTGCTCAACCACAGTGGCCGGTTCGACAACTTCATCGGTGACATTACCCAGCAGCGCATGCCACAACCGGGCATGCGCAATACCGACTTCCCAAGGGCACTGGTGGGCTTCGACGGCTCGCCGATCGCCAGCGACCTGGAGGTATTGCGCCGTTGGTGGGGGCAACGCAAAAGCACTGCGAATGAGCATGTGTCGCTGTTTTACAACAGCATCAGCCTGCATGACGGCAACCGTATCGTCACCGCCGACGGCGGTACCCGCGTGGCCGACTACGCCACCCGCGCCAATCGCCTGTTCGGCGAGCTTGGCACCTTCCTCGACGAATTGGAGCGCAGTGGCCGCCGGGTAGTGGTGGCCATTGTTCCAGAGCATGGCGCTGCGTTGCATGGCGACCGCATGCAGCTGTCGGGCATGCGCGAAATCCCCACGCCGTCGATTACCCATGTGCCAGTCGGGCTGAAGTTCATCGGCATGGGCCAACCTGCCCGCAGCGAGCCGCTGCGGGTCACGGCAGCCACCAGTTACCTGGCGTTGTCCGAGCTGATCTCCCGTGTGTACGCGGGCCTGGGCCAGCAGCACGTGCTGGATGTGCCCGGCCTGCTGACCGACCTGCCAACCACCGAACAGGTTGCCGAAACCGCCGGCGCGCAGGTGCTGAATTACCAGGGGCGCGCCTACATGCGCCTGCAAGGCCAGCCTGACTGGCAGCCCATCCCCAAGGAGCGCCCATGATCACTGGCAAGGCAGACCCGTCCGACCGCAGCGACGACATCGCCCAACTGCGCCAGCACCTGGACATGCCCGAGCTGAACTACCAGGACATCTCGATGCTGGTGGGCGTTCAGCAAGCCCTGCAGCGCTGGCCGTTGCTGGGTGAAAGCTGTCGGGCCAGCAGCCAGGACGGGTTGTACGCGGCTGTCAGGCAGCGCGAGGGCGTTTCGTCATGACCAGCCTGGCCCTGCACGGGGTGCGCGGAGGCCTGGGGCGCAGCGCCTTGTTGGCTGCGCTGGGCTATGCGCTGCAGGGTATGGGCGAGCGGGTGCTGCTGATTGACCTGTGCCCAAGCAATTTGCTCGGCCTGCACTTCAACCTGCCGCTGGATACGTCCGAGGGCTGGGCGCTGGCCGAGCGGGAAGGGCGGCCGGCCAGCGATGCTGTGTATGAGGTGCTCGATGGCCTGTGCCTGCTGCCGTTCGGCAACCTGCCTGGCAGTTCGCGGCACCTTGTGCCTGACGCGCTGGCATGGCGTGCTCGCCAGGCCGAACTGGCTGAGCAGTTCGATTGGGTGTTGTTCGACCTGCCGCAACCGTTGGCCGACAGCGCTGGCAACGGCATCGAGACCGATGTGCGGGTACTGGTGGCTGAGGCCGAAATGGCCAGCCACCTGCTGCTCGGGCGCCGACCGGTTGAGCACTACGACATGCTGCTGGTCAATCGCTACGACCCGGCCAGCCGTTTGCAGAGCGACCTGTTGATGGTGTGGCGCGACCTGTTCGGTGAGCGCTTGCCGATCCAGGTGGTCCACCGCGACGAAGCCTTCCTCGAAGCCCTGGCGTGCAAGGCGCCGCTTGGCCATTACGCCCCGCAGAGCCTGGCCTGCCGGGACGTACAAAGCCTGGCGGTACGCTGCCTGACGAGGCGCGGGCCGTGACCTTGACTCCTCTGTCGGCCTATACGTGGTTCACCGCCCGTGGTGCGCGGCTACCGGTTGCCTGGCTGTTTACCTTGGGCGTGTGGCTGGCCTTTCTGTTCCTGCGCCTGGAGTCACCCGCCTGGCAGGCATTGCTGGCCGAACGCCAACGCCTGTACCCGCAGCTTTCAGGCAAGCGCCCGAGCCTGGGTGACCCGCTACGGCTGCTGATCCAGAGCCTGTGGTTGCTGGTGCGCCGTCAACCGGTGGCACGCACAACAGGGCCTGGCCGCCGAGCATGGGGCGCAGTGCGCTTGCGACTGCGGGGTGTTGGCCAGGTTGGGCGCCATTACCGAGGGCTGCTGATCGATGCACTGCATCGGGTGCCCGCGCGCTACCGCGCCAGTGCTTTCAGGCACGAAGCCTCGGCACGCCTGCGCGGCCTTAGCGTGCTCGCCCGGCGGGTGTTCTACAGCGTGTTGACGGTGTGCGCCGCAAGCCTGGCCCTGCTGTGCGTGACTGAACCGTTCGGCTACCTGGCGCAACTGATGTTCATCTGCCTGTTGCTGGGCATTGCCATGCTGGTGCGACACATGCCGGGGCGCTTCCCGACCCTGATGCTGATCGTGCTGTCGACCATTATCTCGTGCCGCTACCTGTGGTGGCGCTACACCTCGACCCTGAACTGGAACGACACCACCGACCTGGTGTTCGGGGTGATTCTGTTGGCAGCCGAAACCTATTCGTGGTTCGTATTGATCCTGGGTTACATCCAGACCAGCTGGCCGTTGCAGCGCAAACCGGCCAACCTGCCGGCCAACCCGCAGCACTGGCCGACTGTCGATTTGTTGATTCCCACCTACAACGAAGACCTGTCGGTGGTGCGCACCACGGTACTGGCCGCGCTGGGCCTGGACTGGCCGCGCGAGTGCCTGCGCATCTACATCCTCGATGACGGCCGCCGTGATGCGTTTCGTGCTTTTGCCGACGAAGCCGGGGTGGGCTACATCGTGCGGCCCGACAGCAAGCACGCCAAGGCCGGCAACCTCAACCATGCGCTGGGTGTGACCGACAGCGAGCTGATCGCCATCTTCGACTGCGACCACGTGCCGGTGCGCTCCTTCCTGCAAATGACCGTGGGCTGGTTCCTCAAAGACCCGAAGTTGGCGCTGGTGCAGACACCGCACCATTTCTTCTCGCCCGACCCGTTCGAGCGCAACCTCGGCTCGTTCCGCCGTCGCCCCAATGAAGGCGAACTGTTCTACGGCTTGATTCAGGATGGCAACGACATGTGGAACGCGGCGTTTTTCTGCGGCTCGTGTGCCGTGCTGCGCCGCACCGCATTGGAAAGCATCGGCGGTTTTGCCGTCGAGACCGTGACCGAAGACGCCCACACCGCCCTGCGCATGCACCGCCAGGGGTGGTCGTCGGCTTACCTGAGCATTCCGCAGGCCGCGGGCCTGGCCACCGAAAGCCTGTCGGCGCACATTGGCCAACGCATTCGCTGGGCCCGTGGCATGGTGCAGATCTTCCGCACCGACAACCCGTTGTTCGGGCGTGGGCTCAGCCTGTTCCAGCGGGTGTGCTATGCCAACGCCATGCTGCACTTCCTGGCCGGCTTGCCACGGCTGATATTCCTGACCGCGCCGCTGGCGTTCCTGTTGCTGCATGCCTACATCATCTACGCACCGGCGTTGATGATTCTGCTGTACGTGCTGCCGCACATGATCCACGCCAGCCTGACCAACTCGCGCATGCAGGGCAAGTACCGGCAAACCTTCTGGGGCGAGGTGTACGAGACCGTGCTGGCCTGGTACATCGCCCGCCCGACCACGGTGGCGCTGTTCGCGCCGAAAAAGGGCAAGTTCAACGTCACCGCCAAAGGCGGCCTGATGGAGCAGGCGCAGTTCGACTGGCGTATCGCCCAGCCTTACCTGTGGTTGGCGGCGCTCAACGTGGTTGGCCTGGGCTTTGCCGTGTGGCGCCTGTTCACCGGCCCCACGGCAGAAATCGGCACGGTGATCGTCAGTTCGCTGTGGGTGATCTACAACCTGCTGATCATTGGCGCCGCCGTTGCCGTGGCCGCCGAAGTGCGCCAGGTGCGCCGTGCCCACCGCGTGCAGATGCGCTTGCCGGCGGGGCTGGTACTGGCCAGCGGTCATGCCTACCCCTGCACCCTGGTCGATTACTCCGATGGCGGTGTCGGCCTGCAGGTGCAGCAAGGCCTAGAGCTGAAACCGGGGGAACAGGTACGTCTGCTGCTCAATCGCGGCCAGCGTGAGTTCGCCTTCCAGGCGTGTGTCACCCGTACCGTCGGGCAACACGTGGGCCTGGTGTTCCACGCACTTGACCAGCAACAGCGCATCGATCTGGTCCACTGCACCTTTGCCCGTGCCGATGCCTGGCTTGGCTGGAGCGAGCAGCATGAGGTGGAGCGCCCGCTGCGCAGCCTGATCGATGTACTGAAGCTGGGCGGTGTCGGTTACCTGCGCCTGTTCGAGCACATGCCACCCTGGCTGAGGGCGCGCTTGCGCCCACTGCGTACGCTGGCGCTGTGGTTGGCCAGCTATTGGCCCCGCACACCGCGGGCAATCCCTTCCATGAACCCTGTTGATCGAGACGCATGATGACTGGTTATCCCGCGCGTGCCTGGGGCCTGGCGATGGCGCTGCTCGCCGCCTTGTCGCAGAGCGCCGCTGCTACCTCCCAAGCCCCGCTTGCCGAGCCCGCAATACCTACACCCACGGTACCGAACTGGCCGGTTGCGAAAACCTTCGAGCAGCTTGGGCATGCATCCGACAGCCTGCTGCTGGGTGTACGCAACAGCGAGCATATCGAGTTCGGCTTGCGTCGCGACCGCCTGGCCACCGAGGCCAGCTTGCAACTGGACTACACGCCTTCGCCGGCGCTGCTGCCGAACCTGTCGCACCTGCGTGTTTACCTCAATGACGAATTGATGGGCGTGGTGCTGGTGGAGAAGGACCAGCTGGGGCAACGCGTGCGCCGCCAGTTGCCGCTGGACCCGAAGCTGCTCAGCGACTTCAACCGAGTACGCCTGGAGTTCGTCGGGCACTACACCGATATTTGCGAAGACCCAGCGCACAGCGGCCTGTGGCTGAACCTGAACCGCAAGAGCCAGGTGCAGTTGCACGAGCAAGCCCTGGTGCTGGAAAACGACCTGGCGTATTTCCCGTTGCCATTTTTCGACGCGCGCGATACCGGCAAGGTGGAGTTGCCGGTGGTGTTCAGCGGCGTGCCGAGCTTGGGCGAGCAGCGTGCGGCGGCCATCCTGGCGTCCTATTTCGGCAGCCAGGCCGGTTGGCGCAAGGCCAGCTTTCCGGTGCTGTACAACCAATTGCCTGCCCGTGGCGACAAGCCTGCACCGAGCATCGTGTTTGCCAGCAACGACCGCCGCCCGGCGCTGCTCGCCGACCTGCAGCAGTTCCCGCTGGTCGATGGCCCGGTGCTGCAGATGATCGACCACCCCGACGACCGCTTCAGCAAAGTGCTATTGGTGCTGGGCCGTAACGACGACGACCTGGTCAAGGCGGCCTCGGCGCTGGCGGTTGGCAACAACCTGTTCCGTGGCGCGCGGGTGAAGGTGGAGCAGATGACTGCCTTGCAACCGCGCCAGCCCTACGATGCGCCGAACTGGACGCGCACTGATCGGCCGGTACGTTTTGCCGAGCTGCTGGATTACCCTGAGCAACTGCAAGTCAGCGGCCTGCAACCGCGACCTGTGACACTGGAGCTCAACCTGCCACCCGACTTGTTCGTGTGGCGTAACCAGGGCATTGCGCTACGCACCCTGTACCGCTACACGGCGCCGGCGGTGACCGATGAATCGCGCCTGAGCATCAGCGTCAACGACCAGTACATCACCAGCATGCCGCTGGTGGGCAATGACCGGCGCGGCGGTACGCTCGAGCAAATGCGCCTGGCCGTGCTGTCCGCTGACAACACGGCAGTGACCGAGAAGTCGCTGGTACCGGCGCTGAAGATTGGCGACCGCAACCGCATCCGCTTCGATTTCAGCTTTGCCAGTACCCTGGGCAGTGCTCAGCGTGACCGCTGCCAGACCTCGCTGCCGGTAGACGTGCGCGCAGCGATCGACGACAACTCGACCATCGACCTGTCCGGTTATCACCATTACATCGCCATGCCCGACCTGCGTGCCTTCGCCCGCAGCGGCTTCCCGTTCAGCCGCATGGCCGACCTTTCCGAGACCCTGGTCATCATGCCGGCCAAACCCACGGCGATGCAGGTTGGTACGTTGCTCGACACGGTTGGCGGGCTAGCCGGGCAGATCGGTTATCCGGCGCTTGGCCTGCAACTGATCGATGACTGGAAACACGCCGCAACGGCAGACGCCGACTTGTTGCTGATCGGCAACCTGCCCGAGGCTTTGAGCGATGCGCCCAACCTTGGCCTGCTGCTCAGCGCTCAGCGTGACTGGCTGCTGCAGGGGCGCAGCGCAAGGTTACCTGGCGGCCAGCGCTTCGATACCGAGCCGGTGGCTGCGAGCAGCCGCGTGGCAGTCAGTGCGCAGGCGCCGATTGCCGCCATCACCGGCCTGAAATCGCCATTTCACCAACAGCGCAGCGTGGTCGCCTTGTTGGCCAACAGCGACGGCGATTACGCGTTGCTGCGCGATGTGCTTGGCGATGTGGGCAAGCTCGATGCGGTGGCAGGCTCGGTAACGCTGGTGCGCAGCAGTGGCCTGAGCAGCCAGTTTGTGGGCGAGCACTATTTTGTCGGTGCGCTGCCGTGGTGGCTGCTGCTGTGGTTCCATTTGTCCGAGCACCCGGTGTTGTTGGCGGCGATCGCGGCGGTGTGCGTGGTGCTGTTCGCTTTCTTGCTGTGGCGAGCATTGCGCTGGGCCGGCAAGCGCCGCTTGGGTGAGGCGAGGTGATGATGCGCCAGATGCTGGTAGGGTTGGTCGCCCTGGGCCTGCCCGTTTTCGCCAATGCCGAGGCGGCGTGCTCATGGCCTGCCTGGGAACGTTTCAAGGCCGAGCTGGTGAGTGCGGACGGCCGGGTGATCGACCCGAGTGACGCGCGCTTGATCACCACGTCGGAAGGGCAGAGTTATGGGTTGTTCTTCGCCTTGGTGGGCAATGACCGCGACGCCTTCGCCCAGTTGCTGCGCTGGACCGGCAACAACCTCGCCGAAGGTGACCTGGCCAGGCACCTGCCGGCCTGGCTGTGGGGGCGTAACGAGCAGCAGCGATGGCAGGTGCTGGACGCCAACAACGCCAGCGATGCCGACCTGTGGATCGCCTACAGCCTGCTGGAAGCAGGGCGCTTGTGGCAGCAGCCCGCATACACGCAACTGGGCCAGCGCCTGCTGTGGCGTATCGCGGCGCAGACCGTGCGCAAGCTCCCAGGCCTTGGGGTGATGCTGCTGCCAGGTGACTACGGCTTCGAGGACGCCCAGGGTACCCGCCTGAACCCCAGCTACCTGCCGCTGCAGCTGTTCGACCGCTTCAGCGAGGTGGACCCCTTGTGGGGAGAGCTGGCGGCCAATACGCGGCGTTTGTGGTTGGCTTCGTCGCCAAAGGGCTTCGCCCCGGACTGGTTGCTGTGGACACCGGCCGGCAAGCCAGCGGCAGACCCGCAGCATGGCAGTGCCGGTGATTACGACGCCATTCGTGTGTACCTGTGGGTCGGCATGTTGGCCAAGGATGCGGTGCAACGCAACGAATTGGTCGCCCATTACGCGCCGATGGCGGCATTGACCCAGCGCCAGGGGCTCCCCCCCGAGCGCGCGGACGCACGCAGCGGCGAAGCCAGCGGCCAGGGGCCGGCCGGCTTTTCTGCGGCATTGCTGCCATTGCTGGCAGCCTCGCCGGCGCACGTGGCCGGCTTGGCGGCCCAGCGTCAGCGTTTGCGCGATCAGCCGGTCGAGGCCAAGGCGTATTACAGCCAGGTGCTGGTGCTGTTCGGCCAAGGCTGGGATGAGGCCCGTTATCGTTTTGACCCGCACGGCCGCTTGTTGCCGGCCTGGAGCGCGCCATGCAACGAATGATCGGCGTGCTGATGCTGGCGACAGTCACCTGCCAGGCAGCGGCGCAACCCAAGGATGCCGATGAGCAGCGCCAATGGCTGCTGGACCAGGTACGTCGCGGCGAAGCGCTGCACCGTGACGACCTGGTCCGTGATGCACTGGGCCGGCTGCAGTTGCTGGAACCGCGCAATCCGGATGTATTGCTGGCAGCCTTGAGCCTGGCACTGCGCGAAAAGAACAGCAGCGCTGCCGAGCAATTGGGCGCCCGGATCAGTGCCGTGGCACCTGGTAGCCTGCAAGCACGCCAAGCCAGTCGCCTGCTTGAGCTGCAACACCCTGAGTCTGCGCGGCGCTTGCAGCAGGCGCGCCTGTTGGCGGTGACCGGCCGCTATGAAGAGGCACTGGCGGTGTACGAGCAGCTGTTTGCTGGCGAGCCACCCAGCCTGGAGTTGGCCCTGGACTACTGGCGCGTGCGCGGCAATCTGCCGGGCCAGCGCCCTGGGGCGATTCGCCAGTTGCAGCGGTTGGATCAGCAGTACCCAGGCAGTGCCGGGCTGCGCCAGACCCTGGCCGGTTGGCTGTTCGCCGAAAAGCGCGATCGCGAGGCTTTGGCCTTGCTCGATCAGCTGTCACGCGACCCTGGTGCACGGGATGCTGCGGCCCAGCGCGAGTTCGATTACTTGGCGGGGCAAGCGGTGAGTGCCAGCAGCGCGGTGGCCTGGCAAGCCTTTGTCCAGCGCTACCCCGCTTCGCCACTGTTGGCGCAGGCCAGCGAGAATCTGCAACAGCAGCGCAAACTGTTGGCCGACCCGGCCTGGCAGGCTGGTCAACGGGGCAAGGCGCTGCTCGACAAGGGACGTCATGCCGAAGCCGAAGCACAGCTGCGCCGGGCGCTGCGCCAGTACCCAGACGATGCCAGCCTACATGGGGCGTTGGGTTATGCGCTGATGTCGCAAAAGCGATACGACCAAGCCAATGCATCTTTTCGGGCTGCGACTGACAAGGAACAGGACAGCTACAAGATCAGCAAATGGAGCGATATGGTGTCGGCAAGCCGATACTGGGCGGTAATCCAGAGCGGGGACCGTGCGCTTGCTGCAAACGACCTGCCAACAGCGCGCTCACGCTATCAGCAGGCACGCCAGCAGCGTCCAAACGATGAGTTCGCCTTGTTGGGCCTGGCCGATGTGTTAATGGCCGAGGGCAATACAGTTGCTGCCGAACGGCAGTTTCTGCAGGTCCGGCGTATGGCGCCGGATAACGGCATTGCCGTGCGTGGCTTGATGCGCGTTTACCAGGCGCAATCGCCAGACAAGGCGCAGGCCCTCCTGGACAGCCTGCCAGCACGTCAGCAAACGCAGTTCGCCAGCCTGCGCCGCAGCCTGGCGCTGGCGCGCTTACGCCAGCAAGGGGATGAAGCCTTGCAGCGCGAAGACTGGTCGACGGCCAGCCAGGTGCTGAACCAGGCCGCGTCTTTGGCCCCTGATGAGCCTTGGCTGGTCTACCAGTTGGCCAATAGCCTGCGTCATCAGGGGCGCACCGCCGAGGCCGACGCAGCCTTCGCCAGGGTGGTGCAGCACCAGCCACATGACCCGGCAACCCGCTATGCCCACGGTCTGTTCCTGGAGTCCAGCGACCGTGATGCCTTGGCCCTGGACAGCCTGGGAGCGATACCGCAGCCGGCCTGGACCCCGGACATGCACGCGCTTGAGCAGCGTATCCAGCGGCGCATGACCCTGGCCTCGGCGCAGCAGTTGCAGGCGCAAGGCCGCAACGCCGATGCGACAGCCTTGCTTGAAGCCAGCCTGGCGCGTGGCGAAGCCAGCCCGGATGACCTGATGCTGTTGGCCGACTGGGCCGCCGCGCTTGGTGAGCCTGGTAAAGCGCGGGGCTATTACCAGCGTGTACTTGCCGTGCAACCTGGCCGAGCCGATGCGCGCCTTGGGGTGATGGAAAGCGCAGTGGCCGAGGGTAATCTGGCGCAGGCTCGGCACATGCTGGGCGTGCAGGTGCCACAATTGGCTGCCGATGACAGTAATGCCCAGCGACGCCTGGCGGCGGTCTGGGTTGCCTTGGGCGAACACCAGCAGGCGGCCAGGCAGCTCGACCGGGTCGCAGCGCAGCAGACGCGCCCCGATCCGTTGTTACGGCGCGACGCCGCCCGCCTGGTAGTGCAGGAGGACCCGCAACGGGCGCTGGACCTCTATGCGGCAGCCATGGCTGATGCACAGTTGTTGGACCGCGCTGCGCTAGCACCACGGGATGACCGTGCATTGACGCTAGCCAGCCGCGAGCAGGAGGGTGACGACTGGCTGGCGCGCAGCCTGCGCAGTGACGTGGATGCCCTGTATCGCCAGCGCAATACCCACGTGACGCTGATGCACGATTACGGCTGGCGCGCGGACGACGGTACGCCTGGCACTTCCGAACTGAGTAAGCATTCGACCTTGTTGCATGTCGATACCCCTTGGCAGGACGGCACTGCCTTTGCGCGGATAGAGCGCATCGGCATGGATGCAGGCGCGTTCGAGCAGAACGATGAGGGGCGCTACACCCCCGACTTCGGCAGCTGCCAGTTCGTTGGCCAGACCGCCGACGGCAAAACGCTGCCGGCGTGTACGGGCGGTTCGCAGACAGCGAACGGCAGCGTGCTGGCGTTGGGTTGGCAGGGCAGCCGCTGGGCGTTCGACCTGGGCACCACCCAAGGCTATGCCATCAACAATTGGCTGGGCGGCGCAACGGTCAACGGTGACCTGGGCCAGGTTGGCTGGTCGCTGACCGCCTCGCGCCGGCCGATGAGCAATTCCCTGCTGTCGTTCGCCGGGGCACGCGACCGCCCGACGGGCGTGCGCTGGGGCGGGGTCACCGCCAACGGTGCCACGCTGGGCCTGAGCTGGGACCAAGGCGGCGACAACGGGGTGTGGGCCAGCCTGGGGCACCATTGGCTGTACGGCGAGAACGTGGCTGACAACCAGCGTACTCGGGCCATGGCGGGCTATTACCACCGCGTAGTGGAAAAGGCCGACGAGCGTGTGCGTGTTGGCCTGACGCTGATGCACTGGCGCCACGACAAGGACCTGAGCGGCTACAGCCTGGGGCAGGGTGGTTACTACAGCCCGCAGCGCTACAGCTCGGTGGGCGTGCCGGTCAGTTATGCCTGGCGCAACTACGATTGGTCGGTGCTGCTGGAAGGTTCCGTCAGCTGGTCCCAGGCCCACAGTGACAGCAGTCGCTTGTATCCGCACGCGCACGTCAATCGCAAGGTGCTGGCGCAGCATGGCGTTGACTCCAACATCGATGCCATGACTGAAGCCAGCGACAGCAGCGGCTTGGGCTATCGCGTGCGTGGCCTGTTCGAACGGCGCCTGAGTGATCAGTGGGTGCTGGGCGGCGGCTTCGACTGGCAGCACAGCGATGACTACGCGCCTAGCCATGGCATGCTCTACCTGCGCTACCTGTTCGAGCCATGGCGCGGCAACCTGGCATTGCCGGTAACGCCGCTGGAACCCTACAGCGAGTGGCGTTGACTGCATCGACATGGCCAGGGTTGACAGCAGCCCCGACGCACCACCATTATCCAGCCATATCTACGCAACGGGCTTGCCAGCATGTCCATATCCAACCACGCCATTTCCGCTTCGGGCTTCATCGCCCAGGCAGGCGCGTGCGTTGCCGTTGCCAAGAAATCCAAGAAACAGCCGCTCATCTGACCGAGGCGCGCTGTCTCGTCAGGTGGGCTGACGAGACAGAAGGCGCCAGGTATCCCTGCCAGACCACTTCGACTCTTCATCCTCTGACGCTGACTTTCGGTCAACATCAGGAGTTTTTGCATGTCGAATTTCCGTGGTATCTGGATCGCCCTCGTCACGCCAATGCGCGACAACGAAATCGATTTCCCTGGCCTGGAGCGGTTGGTGAAGAAGCTGCTCGAAGACGGCGTGGCCGGTTTTGTGGTGTGCGGTACCACGGGGGAGGCGGCGGCGTTGTCCAAGGCTGAGCAACTGGCCGTGCTGGATGCCGTGTTGGCCTGGGTTGAGCCGGGTAGGGTGGTGATGGGCCTGTCGGGTTACAACCTGCGCGAACTGCTGGGCTTGCAGGCTGAAATCCAGCAGCGTGACATAGGCGGGCTACTGGTTCCCGCACCTTGCTACATCCGTCCTTCGCAGGCCGGTATCGAAGCGTTCTTCGCCACCGTGGCCGATGCTGCCAGCGTGCCGGTGATCGTCTACGACATTCCTTATCGCACCGGCGTGCGCATCGAGCGTGAAACCCTGCGCCGCATCGTGCGCCACCCGCGTATTGCGGCCGTGAAGGACTGCAGTGGTGACAGCGAGACCACCATGGCCCTGATCGAGGACGGCCACGCCCAGGTGCTGGCCGGTGAAGACCTGCAGATTTTCAACAACCTGTGCCTGGGCGGTGCCGGGGCCATTTCAGCCTCCGCGCATGTGCGCGCCGACCTGTATGTGCGCATGTTGCAGCAGGTCGACCGCGGCGATTGGGCGGCTGCGCGTGGCACGTTCTACCAGTTGCTGCCGTGGATCAAGGTGGCCTTTGCCGAGCCGAACCCGGCCGTGGTGAAGGCGGCGCTGCAGATGCAGGGGCTGACGACCGACGAACTGCGTGAGCCAATGCAATCATGCAGCCAAGCCATACGCGACAAGCTCGCAGGTGTCCTGGGCCTGTCCGCTGCCTTGTAGGAGCAGCCTTGTGCTGCGAAGAGGCCCACGCAGCCCACGGAAAAGCCAGGTATCAACCTGGTTTTTTCGCTGCTAATGAGGCTGTTCGACCGCCCTCGATAGTTGAGAGCTTGTATGTCGAGCTTGCAATCGTGTTGGTAGTCACCGAATATTTTACTTGAAGGATGGGATGTCAAGCGCCATGCATGATGGAAATCAAGGAAGTGTAATGACTGACGATCTTATGAATCCAGTGGGTACAGATGGCGAGGAAATAAGTGAAAAACACTTCTCCCGTCTATGTCTAGCGCAGTACGAAGCCGAAACCATCGCGTACTTCAGTAATCAATTGGCACCCCCGGAGCTGGACTGGGTATCGCTTAGGGAATCCGTTGAGCGAGGTGTTCTCAGCCTGGGCTTTGACGCGACCCATGCGCTTTCAATAAGGCAGTATTTGTTGGCGAAGCTGAAAAAAAGCGAGGGTGATTTAGAGGCGCTTGAATTTTTTCGTGAAAAAGTCGAGTGGTTTGTAAACGATAATTGGTCGGATTTTGAAAAGGCGCTAGCAGATAAAGCGTTATCTTGTTTTCGTAAAACTAATAGTGAATTCTTTGGGTTTGCATCGCTACTCGACGAATGGCCATTACTTGTGAGCAGCCCAGCGCTCCTCGATCAAGCGGTCGCCTGCTATGTCGATGATTATTCCAGTGGAGTGTGGCAGCTGCAGGGTTTAGCCATGCTCTGCGGCAACCCGGTTTACCTCCGCCCACTTTTGATCAGGGCATTGACGCTCACTGATCGCAACCCGTCATCCGCTGACAATGTTCAAGCGTTTTCGAATCTTGCGTATAAGTGGACTCCGAAATGTCCGTGGGTTCAACTTCTGCTTCTTCTGTGGGGTGACAGAGAACATGTCAGCGTGGCATTGCCGGCGGACGTGACCTTGGCCTGGGAGAAACTCTCATTTGTCCGGTTCGATCCACACGGCCCGAGGCCGAAGCTCAGGCTGAATAGCCTATGCGCAGAATCAGAGGCCGCTTGGCGTCGTCAGCTCAGAGACGCTGTTGGAAACAATCGCTCGTTAAGAATGGCGGTGACCGAACTGCTTTTATGGTTCGGTCATGTTGACCATGATCGCGCTATTATTTTTGCAGTACTTGAGGTTTGGGGCAATCAAGTGGGTGAGGCCTTGTCTGAGATGGCGAGCCACCCTGACTCACTGGTAAGGCTACGCGCCGAAGCCGTGCGCGGCTTGATCGAACAAGCCCCCGACGCCGCTCAGCTTCTGCAGCAGGCCCAATCTATTCGACTGAACCTGTCGACATCTTCCAACTGTGGCGCTCCCCCGAGGACTTGGTTGGCGGACGCAACGATCGAGCGTCTGATCGAGGCTGAGTTCGAAGCAGGTGCGGCCAACTACAGTCACTGGGTTCCAAAGACTGGGGGCAGTGGAGAAGAAACCCATGTGGCGATGCTTTTCGAAAAGCTCGCAGCAATATTCAAAAACATAAACGATCAAGTCTCATTGCTTGCCAGTCAACGCAAACAGAATGAACACCTCGAGTTTGAGCTGAGCTATCGGATCGTCGGGAAATTCGAAGAGGGTAATCCTCATTTAGCTGCGAAGAAATTTTCAACAGATATATGCCTTGTTTTTGAGGCGCATGACCTGGGGAATCAGCCATTCACGAGCCGCGCTTCGCTCATTCAAGCAAAGCGCCTCCATGGCGGGCATGTGGTTGGCAAGTCTGGTTCTTATCCCATTGACTTTTCACAGCTCCAGAATCTTATTTTACAAACGCCATCAAGCTATTTACTGCTTTTGGGTCCGTGTGCAGTGGCACCCATGCCCGTGATTCCGGTGCGATTGTATCTGGATCTCATTGCCCGAGGGGCATCCCCTACAGGTATCAGCCCTGATTTCGCGTCTAATATTGGTAAAAGCCTGGCCAGCTGGTTGCTTTATGATGTGATTGGGTTGTGGGCCGGGGACCCGAATCCAAAACTTTTAGATAAAGCTAAGGGCTGTGCGGGAAGTGAGCCTTACATTCTTGCGAAGCTAACCGCGAGAAATGTAAAAGTTATTATTTAGGTAATACCCAAGGAGGGAATCACTCAGCCCAGCAGGTTATGTGAGGTTGCTGAGGAATGGTGAGCATGGCGGGGGTTTGCGATGCCTGCACTGTTTTGCAGGGTGCCAGAGCTTTGCGATCTGGCAAGGGCTTTGCCCCTCGTTTCGCGGCACCCTGCACCATCCTTCAGCCTCCAGTTATTGGTTACAACTGTGCGTGCACCTCACTCATCGTGCGCCACCCGCGTATTGCGGCCGTGAAGGACTGCAGTGGTGACAGCGAGACCACCATGGCCCTGATCGAGGACGGCCACGCCCAGGTGCTGGCCGGTGAAGACCTGCAGATCTTCAACAACCTGTGCCTGGGCGGTGCCGGGGCCATTTCAGCCTCCGCGCATGTGCGCGCCGACCTGTATGTGCGCATGTTGCAGCAGGTCGACCGCGGCGATTGGGCGGCTGCGCGTGGCACGTTCTACCAGTTGCTGCCGTGGATCAAGGTGGCCTTTGCCGAGCCAAACCCGGCCGTGGTGAAGGCGGCGCTGCGGTTGCAAAACCTGATTGCAGACGAGTTGCGCCAGCCGATGCAGGCGTGTACGCAAGCCACTCGGGACACGCTGCAACGCGTGCTGGGTTCACTCGGCGCCTGAATCGGCAACCGCGGAGTCTCTACCTGCGCCCTTGCTTACGCTAGCCCGCGGCAAGGGCGCCGACAGGGGGTAAGCGTTAGCTCTGTTTCCATTTGCTCCTCAGGTTTTTTATGGAGGTGCGCAAATTGGCGTTTTGGCCATCGGGCGTCAGTAAACAAACGGAGCCATGGGGTAAACCGAACACCTTCTCGATAGTGGTTTGAATGGTTTTGACCGAGGCATCGCTTCGAGCCACCTTGAAACGCGTGCCGATAGGCTTTTTATCCAGCGCAAGCGCGTTGTCCTCTTCAACGCTTATTTCGAGCTGCCACCGGAAGGGTTTGCTGCACAACGTTCTGCTGGGCTTGCTGACGCGTTCGATTTTTACCTGGTAACCGTCAAATTCAAGGTCGTAGACGATATGGTCTTCAATCCTTTTCACATTGACTGAGTTCCAGGTGGTCCAGTCGACCGACCTGGTGAGAACCTCAATGTGACAAGTTAATGGCTTCTTGTGGTCGTGGTGCAACATCAGCGAGTCTGCCAAATCCAGCCTGCTGCGAGCAGAGTCGGCGATGACTTCATTTTTTGCATTAAAGCAAGTGATCTTTGAGTGGGCGGGCCATTGAAGCATTTTTCAATTCCATGTGGTGTCTATCGGTTACTTAAAGCTCAGCCATCAGTGCGGCGACGATTTTATCGTGCCGAACCTGGATTGCATCTCGGTCCCACAGGCCGCCGGCGCTGACGAACGTAGCGATTTCCCGCTGCTGGAAGGTGTGCTTATAGGTCGCCAGCTTTTCGCTGAATGGGATGTTCCCCACTGCACAGTTGTGGGGTTTGGACAGCAGCAAGTAATTGCCGAGGCAGTTCAGATATTCGCCCTTGAACGTTTCGTCGTAGGTACCGTAACCATGTGGGCGAGCGGCGGGCTCGGTGCTGGGCGCGATATGCTCCAGCTCTGGACGCTCGGTGTCGTTGCTGCGCCGTGGCGCGTAACCGCGCTGGCCTTGTCCTTCCAGGTGGACTTCATACTTCCAGAGCAAATGCCTGGCGATGGAATGCCGGATATTCCATTCTAAAGCCTCTGTCAGCCTTTCATTGTTCCAAAAAGCCCACCAGCCGCTGGTTACGGTCTTGAGGTACTCGATGCGCGCGAGGATAGGGGCTATCGCCGGCGCGTCGCTGGTAAAGGCCTCGTAGACATCATTGATGCGTGACGTGATATCCGCACGGGTACCAATCAGGCGATGACGGATGATCAAGCTTTCAAAAGCGACGCACAGCGCGTTCCTGTCCGGCAGGGGAAGGCCAAAACGATAGGCCTTGAGAATAAAGGGCAATGCAATCGCGATCCCGCCCAAGCTCACCAGTGAGTGAATCGGAAAACTGCTTCGCTCGTCATCGCCGAAGAACTCTGACAAATGCTCGAAACTGATGGCCAGCGAGCAGGTAAAGTCTCGCACAAACTCAAGAGGCGCCTCAGCTGCGAGCATTTTCTCAATCCGCTCCAGCGCGCCACTCTCCCACAGGGTATTGAAATGGACGCGCAAGGTGTACTGCAGCACGTCGTCTTCGTTGATGCGGTATTCAATGGCTGAGATCGACTTGTAGATGGTCTCGAAGCGCTGCTGGACCTCTTCGATCAGGCTGTCTTTCGCTTGCTGATCTTCGCCATGAAGGTGGATGGCATACATGAACTGCGCCTTCACCACCTCAAGGTTGGACGGGCGCTTGCCGCGGTTGTTCTGGAAGATGAACATCTGAATGGCTTCTGCCTCGTCCCGCACCGGGTGCGTACTGCACGAAGCCTGGGACACTATCCGCAGCATGTCCGTCAGGTACGCTTCAGGCTGAGCCCCCAGCTTCTTTTTGAAGAAGTCGAACCCATTGATGAGTCGCTGGGCAGATGTGGTGAGCGAAGCAGGAGCGACAGTTCTGGATTGGTTGATTACATAATCGACAAAGATCTGGTTGTCGTATTCGACCGTCTTCAAGCGGATCTGACTGTCCCGTCTGATCATGTCCTTGTAGCAGTCCTGCTCATCTTCGGTCAGGGCGCGTTTGGCTTGCAAGCACGCGAACAGTGCCGCCAAAAACAGCGTGATCGTGGTCAGGCGCTGCTGGCCGTCGATGACCCGATACTCTCCCTGCGTCTGTTCGAACAGGAAATGGCCGAAGTAATAAGGGCTGCGGGAGTGGCTGTTGCGGTAGGCTTCCAGGTCGGAAAGAAACACCTGTGTCTGGCTGGCGCGGGTCGAACCTTCAACTGGCGTATCCCAGGCATAGGCGCGTTGATAGGCAGGCACCACGATGCGGTTGTTGGCCAGCATGCTGCGAATGGTTGACGAGGCGTCCACGGGGTATGTCCTTATGGGTGGTGGCGTTTTGCCTCATCATCGCTTGAATCAAGTTTTTTTGCATGCCTGGGCACTACATTTCGCGCGTCTCAGGCAGCACCTCGTACGCCTGCCTTGAGGTGTTCGGCGATGCCGCTCATAGCCTGCCGAAGTGGTCGCGCGCCTGATTGACGCGCACCTTGCTTGCTGACGGTGGTATCAAGCAGCCGTAGCCACGGCCGACCTGGCGTCGCCAATCAGGATATCTTCAAAGAATGCCCCGACCGGCTCGGTAGGGTGGCACAACTGAATCTCCAATACCCACACCACTTCGCTGGGCACGATTCCCACCTCGGCCAGCTTGTCCTGGCCATACAACACATGCGGGAAGTCTGCGATGCGGTGCCCGGCCAGGTTGCGCTCCAGCTGCCAGCCTTTGGCCTGGGCACTGCGCTCTGCGAAGTCATAAAGCTCGCGACCGGTCAGCCCACGCCCCCAGGCCTGGCGGGTTTCGTCGAACACTTCATGCAGTGCCTTCACGCAGGCGTGGTGCAGTGGGTGCTGGCCAAACACGAAGGTGTCGCCATAGTCGCCCTCATAGCCATCCCACACCGGGCCCACGTCGACCACGACAATGTCTGTGCTACGTAATACGCGCTGCAGATCAATGCCTTGCCGGGGTGTGCGTACGGTATCGTCGCCAAAACGGATGTAGGTGGGGTGCCAGGTGTGCGACGCGCCCATTGCCTGCAGGGTTTGCGCGGCCATCTCCAGCGCCTGGGCGGTGGTCATGCCGACTTGCAGTTGGCTGGCAATAGCGGCCACGGACCGTACCGACTGCTCGCGGGCCGCGAGCATGCCGTCCAGCGAGTAGCGTGGGCCGACCTTTTCCAGTTCAGGGTGCAGCGTGCTGGCTGCTGAGGCCTGGGTGGCCGCCGCGCCGCTGGCGACAAAGGCCTCGGCGACAAAGCGATGGGGTAGCACGCCCGCCGCAACGCATTGTTCGCGCGCCTGGCTGATCATCGCGGGATTGCCGCAGGCATAGACCTGGGTTTCTTCCCAGTGGTGGGGCTGGCCGAGCGCGACCTGCTGGATGCGTGCCTGGCCCGCGAGTACCGGGTACCAGCGAAAGTGTGGGTGCGCCCCACTGGCCTGGTCGAGAAACGCGTGGTCGTAGAAATCGGCCGTCGATGAGCCACCCCAGTACAGGGCCACCTCGGCGTCGCGAGCCAGGGCAGTCAGCAACAAGGGCTTGATGCCGGCGTAGCCTGTGCCGGTGGCCAACAGCACCAGCGGGCGTTGCTCATCGTGCTGCCAAGTACAGGCGCCCAGCGGGCCTTCGAGCTTTACCGAAGCACCTGCTTGCAGGGTGGGCAGCAGACCTTCGGTGAACAGGCCACCGCTGACCTTGCGGATGTGAAACACCAACTGCCCTTGCTGCTGGGCAGGCAGGTTGGCAATGGAGAAACAGCGGCTGTCGCCGTTGTCCAGCCGGAACCGCACGTACTGGCCGGCCCGGACGTCCAGCGGCTGAGCAGGCTGCAGCACCAGTTCGACGATATCGTTGCTTAGCGCGCGCTGGCCAACAACCTGAGCGTGGGTTTCCAGGGTTGGGGTGTCCAGCGACCAGCCCGGAATTTCCAGGCGCATGTCGCTGCAGGCATGGCTCTGGCACAACAGCATTTCGTCTGGAGCCAAGGGATAGGAGGGGGCCGGTGTATCCGCATCCCGCTGTTTATCCTGATACTGCCCCGACACTACCTTGACCTTGCACGAGCCGCAGGCGCCGCGGCGGCACGAGAACGGTACCGGCAGCCCGCTGGCGAGCATGGCATCGAGCAGCAGTTCGTGGCTGGCGTCGAAGGTTTTGCCCGAGGGCGACAATTCGATGACGTGACGGCTTTGCATGAACACCTCGGGGCAATTGGAGGTTCGATTGTTGCTATAGTCCAGGACCAGCAGAACCTCCAGTTTTGGATAATTCATATGGTCCAGCTTCGTAAATGGCAGCCACTGCTCAAGCTCGATGGGGCGCAGGCTTCGTACCGGCAGATCGTCGAGGGGCTGGTGGCCGCGATCAGCGAGGGCCGCCTGCGCCCTGGCACGCCGTTGCCGGGCACGCGGGAGATGGCGCAGTTGCTGAACGTCAACCGCAAGACAGTGATCCTGGCCTACGAGGAAGCCGAAACCAAAGGCTGGCTGCAAAGCGTGCAGCGTCGGGGCACCTTCGTCAGCCAGCAGTTGGCGCCTGGCACACTGGTCGCGCCGAGTGCCGCCAGGCCGTTTGCCCTGGCGCTGCCCGTGGAGCCCGCCGTTGCCTACTTCAAGGCGAACGAGCAGGCTGCGGCGCAGCAGGGGCGGCCAGGGGCCTTGTTTTTCGACAACGGCGCCTGTGATCACCGGCTGCTGCCGCAGGCTGTTTTGCACCGCTATTACCGCAATGCCTTGCGCAGCAGCTTCACCAGCAACAGCGTGCGCCACGGCAGCGATTGCAGCAGCCTTTACCTGCGCGCCGCCCTGGCCGACATGCTGCGGCACAATCGCAGCCTGAACGTTGGCGCCGAGCATATCTGCCTGACCCAGGGGGTGCAGATGTCGCTGTCGCTAGTAACCAGCGTGTTGCTCAAGCCAGGTGACGTTGTGCTGGTCGAGCGCCTGAGCTATCCCCCGGCGTGGGAGATTTTCCGTCAGCTGGGTGCCCGGCTGGTAACCGTGGACCTGGACCATGAGGGTTGCCGTGTCGATCAGATCGATGCCCTGTGCCGGCAGCACAAGGTGCGAATGATGTACATAACGCCCCATCACCAGTTCCCGACCACGGTCAGCCTGCCCGCCGGGCGCCGGCAGCAGTTGCTGGAGCTGGCGCGACAGCATGACTTCTGCGTGGTCGAGGAAGACTACGACTACGAATACCACTTTTCTGGGCGGCCTTACCTGCCTTTGGCCAGCGACCGCCAGCAGCGCCATGTGATTTACATCGGCACACTGTCCAAACCCCTGGGCAGCACGTTCCGTTGCAGCTACATCGTCGCACCGGTGGAGGTAACAGCCGTGCTGGAGCGCAGGGCCACGCTTACCCTGGGGCAGGGCGATGCGGTGATGCAGCGGATGCTGGCGGACTTGATCAATGATGGCGAACTGAAGAAACACTTGCGCCGGGTCAACCGCGAGTACCGTCGGCGCCGCGAAACCTTGCTGGCGTGTTTGCATGGCGCGTTCGGCGAACAGATCACCGTACAGGAACCCGAAGGTGGGTTGGCGCTGTGGGTGAAGTTCGCCGATGCGATCAACGTGGATCAGCTGGTCGACAACGCGCTGGAGCTGGACCTGGTGGTGCGCAGTGGGCGGCAGTTTTCGCCGTTTGGCCATGCCGAAAATGCGTTGCGCCTGGGGTTCGCTTCGCTGGATGTGGGTGAGATCCGGTTGGCTACCCAACGCCTGGCGGACGCAGCGAAAGCGATTGGCAAGGCGCGGTTTGTGTAGACGCGACACGAGGCCGCTCCCACCGGTCTAGGTGCGCTGCCAGACTTCGCCCTGCTCGCTGACTACCCAAGGCCTGTCTGCCGCATTGATCAGTACCCCGCCAACCCAGCGCTGCGCGGGGTTGTGATCAAGCCAGTGCGCTTTTCCTGCAAGCACTTGCTCGGCAAGCGCGGTCAGCCGCAATGGCCGTTGTGCCCAGGCTTCTCCAGGGCCCTCCAGCAGCAGCGGCTGTGGCGCATGGATCAACGGTTGCAGCAGCACATGGAACATCAGGTCACCCAGGTAAGGCAGCGGATCGTCCTGCATCATCAACTGGCCAAACACGCGGCCAGCCGGTAGCTCGCCACGAGAGGCCAGCACGCCTAACAACAGGCGTTCGGTAAGGCTCAAACCATCATTCGCTCCCGGTAGCTCCTGTAGCTGGCGCGCCAGTGCCCGGCCCAGCAAAGGCAAAGCCGTGTGCTGCTGGCCGGCGAGCGCCGCCCAGGCCTGTGGCGCCGGCGCGGTATAAGCCGCCCATGCCTGGCGTGCCAGGGCCAGGGCATCTTCACCCAGTGCACGTCGTTGTGGCCACAGCCAGGCCAGCAGGTCAGGCGCCAGTTGCCCGATGCCGATGAAGCGCTCGACACCGGGCACTTGGTCAGCTTCGATCAGTTCCAGCCGGCGTGGCAGGCCGGGGAGGCTGGCGAGCACGCGAATCAGGAACAGCTGGTCGTAAGCGTCGGCCTCGCACCACAGTACCAGCTTGCTGTCTGTGCTCAGGCCGGCCAGCGCCGCTCGCTGTGCGGCCTGGCGCTGTTCAACGTCCTCCGCCCGCAGGTTGAACGCCTGCTGCACGTAGTCTCCACGCACCCGCCAGTACCGTTCCTCGGGCAACGCCGGTACCGGGCCCATGACCATGGGGTCGTCGAACATCTGGAATGCACCGGCAAACCCGGCGGTGCGCAGGCTGTGGGCGATGTCGTTGCCGCAGCGCCAGTGCTGCACGGTGGCTTCGTCATCGGCGGCAAAACCGGGGTGGCGTGCGGCAAAGGCCACGGCGTCGGCATGTGCCTTGAGCTTTGGCCAGCTGGCAAAGCCGGCCTCGCGGGCCACCAGCCATTGGGTATCGGCAAGCCGGTAGTCGGGGCCGGGCAGGCCGAGCGTACGCAATTGCTCGCGGGCGTCTTCGGCCTGGTGATTGTTCAGGGCGTTCAGCAAGCGCTTGGCGCGTTTGCGCAAGGCGGGCAGGTCGAGCAGACCGTGCTGACGGGATGCATTGATGGCGGGCATGCCAACTCCTTTGGGGCTCGGTCCGCCGACAAGCCGGGAGCTGGTATGGGAATGTGTTGACGCATGGCTCGGGCAACCCCTTCGCGCGGACCGCAGGCGCAGCCAGCGCCCAGGCCCCGACTTTAACGGTGCAGCACACCGGGTTGCAAACGATAGTTTTCCCATGGCTTGCCGCGCGTCTTATAGTGGTGGGCTTTTCTCAGTCGAAGTCAAAGGAGTGGCTGACATGCGTGTACGTACCCTGCTGGCGGCAATCGGGGCCAGCCTGTCGCTGTCTTCGGCATTGGCCGCGCCCGGCCAGCCAGAGACCGCGCTAAGCGAACGTATTTCAGTGCAGGTCGAAGGCGCTGGGCCGGACGTTATCCTGATCCCGGGGCTGGCCTCATCGCGTGAGGTATGGGCGGGGCTCGCCAGCACGCTGCGCCAGCAGCACCGCTTGCACCTGGTGCAGGTCGCAGGTTTTGCCGGCTCGCCAACGGTGCCCGCTGTGGACGGGCGCGTGGCCGCTCCGGTGGCCGAGGCGGTAGCCGACTACATCCGCCGCCAGCACCTTGAGACGCCGGCCATCATTGGCCATTCACTGGGCGGTGAGGTCGCGCTGATGCTGGGTGCACGCCATCCTGAGCAGGTAGGCCGGCTGATGGTCGTCGATGCGCTGCCGTTCTACACGTTGCTGATCGACCCCAGGGCAACCGCCGAAACGGCCGCACCGCAGGCTGCCGCATTCCGCGATGCGATGTTGGCGGCCCCTGCAGCGCAGGCCGAAGCGATGCAGCGCACGGCCATCGACCGGTTGGTCAAGACCGCAGCGGCACGGCCTGCACTCATTGCGGCGGCGCTGCACTCGGACCGCAAGGCCGTAGCCGATGCCACCCATGAACTGATGACCACCGACCTGCGCCCGGAGCTTGGCGCTATCCAGGCGCCGATAGAGGTCGTATACGCCTATGACCCTATGTATGGCGTACCTGCCTCCAGCGTCGATGCAACCTTCGCCAATGCCTATGCCGGCACGCAGGGCATCAGCTTCAAGCGAATCGATGGCAGCTTCCACTTTGTCATGCTGGATCAACCCCAGGCCTTCACTGAGGCGGTGGTCGACTTTCTCGGTCGCTGAGGCTGGCCTCGGCGCAATCTGTTCGGTTACCGCCCATAACCGCATCCCGGTGCCTCAAGCCTGCGCCAGCTACTCCGATAGCAGCACACCCACCGTCGAATCATCGACCAGAAGTGGTGCCAACAAGGAGTACTGCCCGCATGCTTGCCAACCTGAAGATCCGCACCGGAATGTTCTGGGTGTTGTCGCTGTTCAGCCTGACCCTGCTGTTTTCCACCGTCAGTGCCTGGTGGGCAGCAGTGGGCAGCGACCAGCAGATCACCGAGCTGGACCAGACGGCGCACCAGTCGGACCGGTTGAACAATGCGTTGTTGATGGCGATTCGTTCCAGCGCCAATGTGTCCTCGGGCTTCATCGAGCAGTTGGGTGGCCATGACGAGAGTGCTGGCAAGCGCATGGCATTGTCGGTGGAGCTGAACGACAAGAGCCAGGCGCTGGTCGGCGCGTTTGTCGAAAACGCCCGTGAGCCAGCCCTTCGCACGTTGGCACTCGAGCTGCAGGCTACCTTTGCCGAATACGCCAAGGCGGTTGCCGGGCAGCGAGAGGCGACCCGTCAGCGTTCGCTGGAGCAGTACTTCAAGGTCAACAGCGATGCCGGCAATGCCATGGGCCGGCTGCAAGCGCTACGCCAACAGTTGGTGGGCGCACTGAGCGAACGTGGTCAGCAGATCATGCAGGAGTCCGACCGGCGTCTGGCCCGTGCGCAGTTTCTGAGCCTGTGCCTGCTGGGTGTGACTTTGCTGCTGGCGGCACTGTGCTGGGCTTTCATTGCCCAGCGTGTGCTGCTCCCGCTGCGTGAAGCCGGTCGGCATTTCCAGCGCATTGCCGGTGGCGACCTGAGCGTACCGGTGCAAGGGCAGGGCAACAACGAGATCGGCCAGCTGTTCCATGAGCTGCAGCGCATGCAGCAGAGCCAACGCGACACCCTTGGGCAGATCAATCACTGTGCCCAGCAGTTGGATGCCGCCGCCACGGCGTTGAATGCGGTCACCGAGCAAAGCGCCAACAACCTGCGCCAGCAGGGGCAGGAGCTGGAGCAGGCCGCTACCGCCGTGACCGAAATGACCACGGCCGTGGAGGAGGTTGCGCGCAACGCCATCACCACCTCGCAAACCACCAGCGAGTCCAACCAGCTGGCTGCGCAAAGTCGCCGGCAAGTCGGTGACAACATCGACGGCACCGAAGCCATGACCCGCGAGATCCAGACCAGCAGTGCGCATCTGGAACAGTTGGTCGGGCAGGTGCGGGATATCGGCAAGGTACTGGAAGTGATTCGCTCGGTGTCCGAGCAAACCAACCTGCTGGCGCTCAATGCTGCCATCGAAGCCGCCCGCGCCGGTGAGGCCGGGCGCGGCTTTGCGGTGGTGGCAGACGAGGTGCGCACGCTGGCCTACCGCACGCAACAATCGACCCAGGAAATCGAGCAGATGATCGCCCGCGTGCAAGCTGGCACCGAGGCGGCGGTGGCTTCGATGCAGGCCAGCACCAACCGGGCGCAATCGACACTGGAGGTGACCCTGGCCTCGGGGCAGGTGCTGGAGGGCATCTACAGTGCGATCGGCGAAATCAACGAGCGCAACCTGGTCATTGCCAGTGCGGCCGAGGAGCAGGCCCAAGTGGCGCGGGAGGTAGATCGCAACCTGCTGAACATCCGCGAGCTGTCGCACCATTCAGCGGCGGGCGCGCAGCAGACCAGCGAGGCGAGCAAGGCGCTAGCGGGCCTGGTGGGGGAGATGACGGCGTTGGTGGGGCGGTTCAAGGTTTGAGTGATGGCGGCCACGCCAGCAAGTAACATTAAAACAAGGTGAAACTTATTTAAAGTTCTGCTTGCTGGTTGACTTCGATACTACGCTTGAATAAAGTTCGACCGGCCCTGGGCAAGGGCCTTACTTTCAATCACTGAAGAATTCAATGGACACAGTATCTAGTCGCTGCCTGACCACCGCCGTACGGCCAGGTCAGGCACTTGAACCGGAACACCGGTCCCGACGCCTCGGTCGGGCAAGCCGCGCCAGAGCCTGATGCTCCGCCGTAGCTTGCCGCCGCCGGTGTCCGCCGGTTGGAGGCAAGCTCATGAACCTCACTTCATTCGTTTCATATCGCCTGCTCGCCTGCTTTGCGGCGCAGCAGGCCTGTGCCTGGCCGCGCCGCCTGCACGGGTACCCTGATGACAGCCAGAACCCCCCAAGTAGATGCGGGGCGCTGGCGCGTTAGCACGCCGGAACCCCCAAAACTTCTCACTGAATAAAAGATATCAAACGGTATCGTTGTGCTCGAACTTTTTAAATGAAAAGTTTGCGGGGGCGTATGGCCTGTTGTTTATGACAAAGGAATAAAACCATGGATTGCGCGAGTAGAAAGTTCGCTGCCGAAACAACTTCCGACCCTCGGCAGCGGACAGATTTCTGTCGGAAAGAACCCGTATTCATCTGCGACCCGACATGCCTTCGTTCACCGCCTGAGTGAAACGTCTGTGTGTCGTGCCGCCGCAGCGGCAGGAGCACAGCAACATGACTGTCAAACACCGCGACACCTCATCGGCCAAGACCGAACGCGAAACCCGCTTGTCCACGCGTGCCGCCCGTGAAGCGCGCAATGGCCTGGCTGTCACCCTCGCCAACCTCGATGCCTGCGAGCAGGGCCTGACCGAGCACGAAGCCGCCAAGCGCCTGGAGCGCGACGGGGCCAACCAGGTCGCCCACGACCCGCAACCGCATGCCCTGGTGCAATTGCTCAGGGCCCTGCACAACCCGTTCATCTATGTACTGCTGACCCTGGCCGGGATCAGCTTCGTCACCGACTACTGGCTGCCGCTTCGCGCAGGCCAAACGGATGATGCCGACCTGACCAAGGTCATCATCATCATGACCATGGTCAGCCTCAGCAGCGTGCTGCGCTTCTGGCAGGAGTACCGCTCGACCAAGGCCGCCGATGCGCTCAAGGCCATGGTGCGCACCACTGCCACCGTGCTGCGCCGCGAGCAGGTCGGGCAGGCCCCGCGTCTGCGCGAAGTGCCCATGGACGAACTGGTGGCCGGCGATATCGTGCAGCTTTGCGCAGGCGACATGATCCCCGCTGACATTCGCCTGCTCGAATCACGTGACCTGTTCATCAGCCAGGCGGTGCTCACTGGTGAAGCGCTGCCGGTCGAGAAGTACGACACCCTTGGCCATGTCGCGCAGAAGTCCGCTACCGGGGGCAGCGGTAGCCAGGACAACCTGCTCGAGCTGGCGAACATCTGCTTCATGGGCACCAACGTGGTCAGTGGCCGCGCCCGCGCAGTGGTGGTCGCCACTGGCCCACGCACCTATTTCGGCTCGCTGGCCAAGGCCATTGCCGGCTCGCGCAGCCAGACCGCTTTCGACCGTGGGGTGAACAGCGTCAGCAGCCTGCTGATCCGTTTCATGCTGGTGATGGTCCCGGTGGTGTTCATGCTCAACGGTGTGGTCAAGGGCGACTGGGGCGATGCTTTCCTCTTCGCACTTGCCGTGGCCGTGGGCCTGACCCCGGAAATGCTGCCGATGATCGTCAGCGCCAACCTGGCCAAGGGCGCCGTGGCCATGGCCCGGCGCAAAGTGGTGGTCAAGCGCCTGAACGCCATCCAGAACCTGGGCTCCATGGACGTGCTGTGCACCGACAAGACCGGCACGCTTACCCAGGACCGTATCATCCTCGAACACCACGTGCGCTTTGACGGCCAGCGCGACAGGCACATCCTCGAGCTGGCCTGGCTCAACAGCCATCACCAAAGCGGCATTCGCAACCTGATGGACCAAGCTGTGCTGCATTTCGCAGGGCAGGACCGCCAGTTCCAGGCCCCCTACGCCTATGCAAAGGTCGACGAGCTGCCGTTCGACTTCATCCGCCGTCGCCTGTCCGTGGTGGTGAAGGATGCCCTGGGCGACCACCTGCTGGTAAGCAAAGGGGCGGTCGAGGAAATGCTCGCCATCGCCACCCATGTGCAGGAAGGCGACGGTGTCATTAACCTCGATCCGCGCCGCCGCCAACAGCTGCTGGCCAGTGCCGACGCCTTCAACCAGGACGGCTTTCGCGTACTGGTGGTCGCCACCCGCCAGATCCCGGCGGCCGAAGGCAAGGCGCAGTATCACGCCGACGATGAGCGCGATCTGGTGATCCAGGGCTTCCTGACCTTCCTCGACCCGCCCAAGGAAACTGCCGGCCCGGCCATTGCCGCTCTGCGGGACATGGGCGTGCGGGTCAAAGTGCTGACCGGCGACAACCCGGTGGTGACGTGCAAGGTCTGCCGTGAAGTTGGCCTGGAGCCAGGCCTGCCATTGCTCGGCCAGGACATCGCGCGCATGGACGACACCACCCTCACGCTGCAGGTCGAAGAACGCACGGTCTTCGCCAAGCTCACCCCGCTGCAGAAATCACGCGTGCTCAAGGCCCTGCAGGCCAATGGTCACACGGTGGGTTTTCTTGGCGACGGCATCAACGATGCTGCGGCCCTGCGCGATGCCGACGTCGGTATCTCGGTAGACAGCGGCACCGACATCGCCAAGGAATCGGCCGATATCATTCTGCTGGAAAAGAGCCTGATGGTGCTTGAAGAGGGTGTGCTCAAAGGCCGCGAGACCTTCGGCAACATCATGAAGTACCTGTGCATGACTGCCAGCTCCAACTTCGGCAACGTGTTCTCGGTGCTGGTGGCCAGCGCGTTCATCCCATTCCTGCCGATGCTGGCGATTCACCTGCTGCTGCAGAACCTGATGTACGACTTCTCCCAGCTGTCGCTGCCTTGGGACCGCATGGACAAGGAATTTCTCAGCAAGCCACGCAAATGGGATGCGCGCAACATTGGCCGCTTCATGCTGTGGATCGGCCCTACGTCGTCGATCTTCGACATCACCACCTTTGCCCTGATGTGGTACGTGTTCGCGGCCAACAGCGTCGAGACGCAGGCACTGTTCCAGTCCGGCTGGTTCATCGAGGGGTTGCTATCACAGACCTTGGTGGTGCATATGCTGCGCACGCGCAAGGTGCCGTTCTTCCAGAGCACCGCCGCGCTGCCAGTGGTGCTGGCAACGGGGCTGGTGATGGCGTTGGGTGTCTATATCCCGTTCTCGCCGGTGGGGGCGATGGTTGGCCTGGTGCCACTGCCGTGGGCGTACTTCCCTTGGCTGGTTGCCATCCTGCTGGGCTATTGCGTGGTCGCCCAGGCCATGAAGGCCCTCTATATCCGCCGCTTCGGGCAGTGGTTCTGAACCTGTGCAGCAGCTCAGCCTGGCTGCGTCGCCAGGCTATTGCTGACGTTGCGTCCCAGCACCAGCACGGTGACGAAGCCACAGCCCACCAGCGCCGTGGCCAGGCTCAACAGCACTGCGGTGCCCATATGGTCGACCACTTGCCCGCCGAAGAACGAGCCCACGGCAATGATCACCTGGAACATGGCCACGAACAGCGGCATGCCGCGTTCGACATCCTTGGGCGCCACCACGAACATCCAGATATTGGCGCAGGCCGGGAACGCACCGAAAGCAAAGCCCCACAGTGCGATCAGCATCGCGGCGCCCGTCATGCTGGTGGCGAAGTGCGGGAACAGGGCGGTACTGACTGCGATCATGAGCGCGACCAGCATCAGGGTATGTCGCACGCTGCGGTTGGCGGCAAAGCCGGCGAAGATGTTGCCCATGAAACCGGCCGCGCCGTACAGCAATAGCAACGAGCCGATGGTCGGCCCGTCGAAGCCGGCATTCTGTTTGAAGAACGGTGCAACATAGGTGTACGCCGCAAAGTGCGCCAGGCCGATCAGCAAAACAGCGATCAAGCCGACCCGTGCTTGCGGGTTGACGAACAGCGCTGGCAGGTCGCTGATGCGAATGGCCTTTTCCGGCATCAGCCGTGGCAACAGCAATACCTGCGCCAGCAGCACGGGTACGCCGACCAGGGCGGTGACCAGGAAGGTCATGCGCCAGCCCATCAGGCCACTCAGCCAGGTGCCCACGGGTACGCCCACTACCGTCGCCAGGGTTACCCCCGCCATGATGATGGAGTTGGCCTTGGCTACGCCCATGCCGTCAGGTGCCAGCCGCCCGCTGAGGGCGATGGCGGTCGCCCAGAAGCCGCCGATACTGACACCCAGCAGCACGCGGCCGACCAACAGCAGGTTGAAGTCACCGGCGTAGGCCACGATGGCGTTGGCGATGATCATGATCAGTGTCAGGCCGATCAGCAGGTAGCGCCGGTCCAGCGCCCCCACACCCACCGAGATCAAAGGCGCGGCCAGCGCGGCCATGATACCGGGCAGGGTCACCATCAGGCCGGCAAGGCCGGCACTGATGCCAAGGTCGCTGGCGACATCGTTGAGTACCCCCACCGGGAGGAACTCACTGGTGACCAGGGCGAAGGCGCCCACGGCGACCGAGAGGATGGCCAGCCACTGCTGCGTGACACTCTGTTGATTATGTTCGGGAAGGCCACGAGAGGCCTGGCGGTTGCTTGGCATGGGGTTCGGTTCCATGAGGGATGTCGCCTGTAGCAGGCGCAGGAGCGGGGGGATTTGCAGGCGATTATAGAGACGGCCTGGTCAGGCCGACAGGCAGGCCGCTCGATAGTAATCATCAGCGCCATCGATGAAAGGCCTTGCGTAGAGCGCCCGCGCTCAGCGACCACGCCCTACCAGTGCCGCCCCTGCGCAGGCCAAGGCAATGGCTGTTATGCCCAGCCACTGGGTCAGTGCCAGCACTTCACCGAGGATCAACCAGCCTGCTATCGCCCCCGCAGCGGGCGAAGCGCTGAGCAGCACGCCAAAAATACTGGGCGGCAAGTGCCGCATGGCATACATGTCGAGCAGGAAAGGCACCGTGCTGGAAAGCAGCGCTACGCCCAACCCGACCATAAGCACCCATGGCGCCAGCAACTCGGCACCGGCGTGGTTGACACCAAGTGGTACGCCCAGCAGCGCGGCAAACAACATCCCGGTGCCGACTGCCTGTTTGCCGTGAACCGCCACTTTGCTGCCAAGCATCACATACAGCCCCCAGGCCAATGCAGCCGCGAGCGCGTACATCACCCCGCGCGGGTCGAGGCCCTGACTGCCCGTGCCCCATGGCAGCAAGGTAAGCCCGGCGACCGACAGGGCAATCCACAGCAGGTCGATCCGCCGCCGGGAAGACAGCAAGGCCGCGCCCAGTGGGCCGATGACCTCGATGGACACCGCGATGCCCACCGGGATATAGAGGAATGCCCGGTAAATCAGAATATTCATCAGCCCCATCATTACGCCATAACCCAACAAATGAAGCATGTTGGCCTGGCCCCAGATGCGCCAAGGGCGCAGCACCGCCAGCAAGATGACGGCGGACAAGCCCAGCCGCAGGGCGACAACGCCTTCGGGGCCGATCAATGGAAACAAGGTTTTTGCCAAGGCAGCACCGGTTTGCACCGAGACCAGCGCGGCGATGGCTGCGCCGACAGGGGCGAAGGTTCCAGCAGTTTTTGCGTCCACGCGTGGCTCCAGCATCGGTCGAGGCGACATTTTAGTGCTCGGCCTGCGAAGCAATTACTGTGAAAATGGGCCTCTGACGAGTGAACTGCTTTCTTTGGAACCCGAAAATGAGTGACTGCGCCAACCGTCCGCTGGACGGCTTCGATCACGCGATTCTGCGGCTGCTGCAGCAAGACAACAAAACCTCGCAGCGCGCCATTGCCGAGGAAATCGGCCTGTCCACACCGGCTGTACAGCGGCGTATTGCACAGATGGAGGCGAGCGGAGTGGTCACTGCCAACACCGCAGTCATTGCCTCGGAGTGTGTTGGCCAGATGATCACGGCCATCGTCGAATCACGCTTGCGGGACGATCGCTCGCAGGTGATGGACCGCGCCAAGCGTTATTTCGCCAATGTGGCAGAGATACAGCAGTGTTACTTCGTCAACGGCGGGGTGTCGTTCATCATCGTCATGCTTGCCCGTGACGTGGCGCATTTCGAAAAGCTGGTGAGGCTGCATTTTGCCGATAACGAAGACATCCTGACTTACCGCACGTTGATCGTTCTGGACAAGGTCAAGGTCGGGTTGTCTGTGCCGCTTTGAATGTTTCGCGCGACTGAAATCACTCAGCGCGGCAAACCAATGTTCCGGGCGGCGTCCAGTACCAGGCTGCGCAGCCACTTCTGGTCCAGAGGAAATCGCGTGGGGCACGATTTGCAGGTGCTTTGGGGCTCTTCCAACGCATGACGCAGTTAAAGGCCGATGGTGCCCAGCGGCAGCATCCTGGCAGGCAATCGCGGTCGTGGACACGTCAGTTCTCCTTGCTATGGATGCGGCATCGTCGGCGCAAGACCAGGCCTCTACCTGGCATCACGGCAGCACCTGCTTGCTGCCAGGTTGCCGGTCATGCCGGGACGATACCGCCCAACACCATTTGGGTGACCGTTCGGGTGGCGCGGTCAAAGTCAGCCTTGTCAGGTTCGGCTACGCCTCTGAGCTGCGACATTTGCCAGGCCAGATTGGTGTAGGTGCGTGTCGACGACCAGATGAAGATCATCAGGTGCTCAGGATCACAGGGCGCCAGCCGGCCATGGTCGATCCAGTTGCGCAGGCAGGCGACGTTGCGCTGGGCTTCCTCGTGCAGCAGGTTCTTGCATGCCTCTGGCAGATGCTTGCCCCCTGAGAGCAACTCCTGGCTGAACACGGCGGCGCTGAACGGGTGCTCGCGAATGATGCGGATGCGGGCTTTGATATAGGCCCGCAGGCCTACTATCGGGTCGTCGCTTTTGCGCAGCGCTGCCGAGGCCCTCACCAGCGGATCAACGAAGCTCGTCAGCACCTGCACGTACAGGTTCTCTTTGGATTGAAAGTAGTAGTAGAGGTTGGCTTTAGGTACCCCGGCACGTTCGGCAATATCATGCGAATGAGTGGCGGTGAAGCCGGTCGTGGCAAACGCTTCGCTGGCAGCCTGCAGAATCAGCTTCTGATTCCTGCGCCGAATGCCGGCATTTCCCACGGTGTGATTGGTTGCGCCGAGCAGAGCGTCAGCGCCGTTGTCGGACTCGTTCAGCATTTCGATTTGCAGGCACATCACGGCTTCATCTGGCTTTACGGGTATCGGTGTATATAAAAGTATATAGCGATTGACGTGCTTTTTCCCGGTCCTTTACGCACGTAGCCATTGAAGTGGTGCGATGCTGTCTTTCTCACTCGCGAGCCTGGGTGCTAGAGTTGCCGGCCATGGATCGCTGCACCGGTAATCGGCCCCTCATTGCCTGGGCATTGTATTTCAGTGTCCTGTTCAACGTGCTTTGCTGTGGCCTGGGTCACGGGCAGGCACTGGGCTTGGCGCTCAATGGCTTGGGCGGCGGCTTCTGCAGCCTGGCCAATGACATCTCCACCTCACAGGCCCAGCAACACGGCACATCGTCCACGGCGGACTGGAGCAACCTGTTCGCCTGTCCAACGTGTACGGCGAACTTCCTTACCTTGGTGTTCCTCCTGGGGGGCGCCTGGTTGCTCAGCTGTGCGAACCCAAGGCGGTTTTGCAGCGAGGTGCGCAGCCAGGCGCCTCCACGCTATTGCTGGCCCACGGCCAACCCCCGAGCTTCTCCTTTTTGACGTTGCCGGCGCCTAGGCGCTGATGCGGGCTCGCGCCTGCGTATCGAGCACGATGCCTGGCTGCGCATGCCCGTAGCAGGCGCTGCTATCTGCAACGTCGGTCAAGGATCAACCCTCTCATGACGGTACTGACCTGCGCCAGCCATGCGCCTCGGCATCGCTGGCTTTCGCTTTATCCGCGTGCTCCCCCCTATCTACCTGTCAGAACGGTCCCGAAACGCACACTACCCGCCAGGAATCAAGGCGGGGCCTGTTCAAGGCTATCTGATGCATGGAGCACATGATGTCTCGCCCTTTGGCCACTTCACGCTTTTGCCCCCCGGCTCGCGCTGCACGCTTGAGTGAGTCTCGCTTGCCGTTTCCCGATTACCCCTGCAACGCCCGTACGTTCGTCAAGCTGGACGCGCGACTACTGCCGTACTGGCACACGTTGTTCGACGTGTGCCCAGGCTTGCTCAAGCTAGACCCGCCGGAAGGTCTGGAACTGTTCCGCTGCTTCATGACCTGGGCTTATCGACATCACCCGGCCTTGGATTGGAGCTATTACATCAGCGTCTGCCGTTGGCTGCTGGGCTCACCCTACAAGGCACAGGTAACCGAGACGCACATCGAGGCATTCATGGTCGCGGCGGCTGCCTTATGGATAGCTGCCGACATGTCTGAGGCGCGTGGCCTGGTCCTGGCGTGGCAGCCAATGGCGGATGTGGTGGTGGAATGGAAGCCGGGCATGCGGCCAACCCCCTTCACAGTGGAGCAGACGAACTGCTTGCCCCCTCCGCCCTGGGAGTTTTCCTGGAGCCCACTCAGTGGTAAAGGCCCGGACAGTTTTCGCCGGTGGTTGCCCGTCCCGGGCGCACTAGCGGGGTCAAGGGGGTGATGCGGCTGCGACAATCTACCGCAGCATGGCAGTGGCGCCTGGCATGGCGGACGGCAGCCCTGGGCTTGGCTTTCAGGGTGCGACAGCCTGTCGCAGTTCGGGGGTGCAAGTGGCAAGTGTTAAGTTCAAATCTGGCGTGAAGCGGGTGGCTGAAAAGTTTCAATACAGGCACGCCCCACGACCAAGCCCGGTAACTGCAAGGGCGATATCAATGCATGAAAAGGATATTTTATGCTACAGCAACGAATTACCAGCGATGCCATCGTCACACCCCTGCGCGTTGCAGACGCGCAGGCGGTATCGCAGTATAAAAATGAAGACGTTGTACTGAAGTTTTGCAAGGAGTGGGATGTCACGCGCGAGGAGGCAGAAGAGCTCTTCGAGGAAACCAAGAAATTCCTGTTGCTGGCTGCGCAGTGCCAGCGAGAGTGTTTCAGTGTGTCCATTTACTATCAGTTTCAAGTGATTGATGAAATGTGGCATACCTTTCTTCAGTTCACCGACCACTATTATGCGTTTTGCAATGAATACATGGGTGGGTTTCTTCATCATTTTCCGTTCTCGCGGAACATGCTGAAAGAGGAAATAAAGCACCTGGCCAAGCACAACATGACCTTTGCAACGCAGAAACAACAGGATTTTGCTTTCCAGTTGCGCAAAACCCAGCAAGTGCTGGGCGACGATACGGTCATCAAGTGGTACGGCGAGTATGCGCAGAAGTTTAGCATCGAAAGCCTCAATGCTCGACGTAAGCCGCTGATGCTGGACGACCTGCAAACCGACGAGCAAGGGCGGGTGAACGCAGAGATGCTGAAACTTCCGAAGGAGCAAATTCTCAAGTACATACTGGATCGCAATGTCGTGCTCAACAATGTGTGCGGTTGCTCCGGCAAGGGCTGTGGCGCCGGTTGCATGTGCAATTCCAATCGTAACCATTGATGGACGGGTCGCCCACCCTTGGGTGGGCGATCGACGACAACGAGTGCTACCGTGACCGAAATCGAAAAGCGTACACTTAAAACCGGTATTGCCAGGCAGGTGGGGATCGCTGGCCTGACATTGCTCGCCTCGCTGCTGTTCGTGTCATTCGGTTTGATGATGCGCTTTGCAATCGATCATCCTGAATCAGTCGCGAGCCTTGCCGGCCTGGTTGCATTCTGCGCGGGCTTCCTGGCCATTCGCCTGGCGATGCCCTGCAGCTTTGCCCTCGTGGAGTGGTTGTCACACGGCTACTGCATCAGGGTTGAGTCGCTGCTCAGGGCGGCGTACCTCGACAAGCTTGGCCGCATCTACCTTGAACAACTGGAACAGCTCAACAGGAGCGAGATGGTGGCTACCTATGAAGCCGCCATGTCATCGGTCAGTGCTTATATCAGGGTTATCTGGGGTGAGGCGTTGCCCATCTTATTTCAAACCGTGTTCGTCATTGGCTGTGTCAGCTTCTATTTTGATGGCGTGATTGCAGGCAGTTTCACTCTGGTGGTTGCCACCTATATGGCGGTGGTCATCAAGATGACCAGTGCACGCTTTCCGTTGATCAAGCGAGTTGCAATCACGCAAAAGTATTTGAATGGCGTGCTCCACAGTGTGATCGCGGCAGGGCTCTGCGAAAAACTGTTCAATGCAGGTGGCAGGTTGAAGCATAGGCATGGGGTGGCCGTAGACCGCTACCTCTCAGCGCAGCAGCGTGTTCGCCAGGTATTCTTCAGGTTCGGCATTGTCACCACCCTCGTATCATTTACCGGGAGTGCAATGGTATTGGCGGGGGCCGCATTCAGATTCAACCAGGGCTACGCCACGATGGGCAGCCTGATCATGCTGGCCACGTTTCTTTTTCAAGTATTTCTGCCCTTGAACCGTATCGGTGTGCTGTGGCGCACACTTAACAAGGCGCGCATCGATTTCGTCGTACTTGAGGAATCGCTTGGCCGTATGGCAATGCACGCCGCCGCGGTGCATCACGATCAGCCCGCCGACCCTGCAAGTATCGACATTTCCCTGCACCAACTTTGCAAGAGCAAAGGCGGCAGGCCCATCCTGCAAGGCGTCAGCGCGAACGTGCCTTGCAAAGCAGGCCTGCCCACTTTCGTGACGGGTACCAACGGCACGGGGAAAACGACGCTTGCGCGCCTTATCGCCGGGGTTGACCGCCCTGACAGCGGGTGCATTCGTTTCAATGGCGTCACCCGGCAGCCTGAGCGTTATGGTTTGACGCCCGACTGGATCGCCATGACCAGCCAAACCATGGTCTTTATCGGTGGTACGGTTGCCGAGAACCTTGAGACCTTTCTGGGCCCCGTAGACCTGGACGCATACGCCGTACTGGCAAGTACCCTGTCATTCGACAAGCCGCTGGCGTATGAGGTGGGTGAGCAAGGGCAGAACTTGTCAGCGGGCGAGCGACAGAAGCTTGGCATTATCCTGGCTTTGTTGAAGAAGCCCGCGTTGCTCGTCATGGACGAGCCCACCACCCACCTTGACCCGGCGTCGGTCACAGGCTTGCAACGCCTGGTTGAACAAAAGGCCTTGATCTCCCGCGTACTGATTGTGACCCATGACAGCCATTTCATGAGGCATTTTGACTGCGCGCCGAGATTCGGCTTGACGCAAGGCACCCGCACCACAGATGCTGAAAAACTGATATAGGGAATATTAATGGACCGCATGGATTTTGCGTTACCTGAAATGGACTTCTTCATTCGCTCGGCCTTTCAGAAGAAACCCTTCGTATTCGAGTCGGTCACGGGCCACCAGCTGGTGGGCTGGGGTGAAATCAACAACCTGCTTGAGAAGGATATTCTCGATTACCCCAGAATACGCCTGGCGAACGATGGCATCCCCTCCGAGCGTGGCTTCAAGGGGTTTGTAACCTATACCCTGACGGTGACAGGTGAGACCTCGCCGCATATCAACCGTTACAACCTTCTGAAGCGTTTGCAAACCGGTAGCACATTGATCATTGATCGCTGCCAGGCATTTTTTGAGCGCGCTCAACAAGCGGCAAGCTACTTGTCTACACACCTGCGTTGCCGGTCCGGGGCAAATCTTTATTGTGCCTGGAGTTCAACGCCAAGTTTTGGTGCGCACTTCGACAACCACGATGTAATTGCAGTGCAGATCGAAGGTGTGAAACGGTGGGAAGTCTATGCGCCCACACGTCCCTATCCACTGTTGAATGACAAGAGTTTCGACCAAACGCCTCCCGCCGGCGAGCCCATGCTGTGCCATACCTTGACGCCAGGCCAGGCCATCTATGTACCTGCCGGTTATTGGCATAATGTGTTCACTGAAACTGAGCGTTCGATGCACATTTCCTTCCCTGTTGTACGGCCCCGTAAGATTGACCTGATCAGGATGGTCCTGGAGCGCCTGGAGGCGTCGGCGGAACTGCGCGAACCCATTGCCCACGGCAGTGATGCTATTGGCAATGCCAGGTTGAGTGGGGTGCTTTACGCCTGCCTTGCGAATATTGACATTGATGAGTGGGAGGCGGCAATTGTCGAAGACTGTATGCAGGGAAGAGATATAAAGTTCAACCTGCCTGATATAAGGACCCGAGATGCCTGAAATTTCACTTTCACCGGAAGCGCGAGCGCTCATGATTGGCAAGTTGAAGGCGTATTGTGCCGATACCTTTGAGTTGCAGTTGGGGCAGTTTGAGGTTGAGTTTTTCCTCGATTTCATCGAAGAGGTCTGCGGCCCGGCGTTTTACAACAGTGGCGTTGAGCAAGCGATAAAAACCTATGCGGCATGGAGCGAGCGGGTTCAGGAAGAAATGGACCTGAAGAGGATACTGTGAAGATCTCATCAAATTTGTCGTTGATGCGCAAAGAGTGGTACAACGCTTTTTATACACTGAATATCGAGCAGTTGGATTACTTGGAAGCGGACTGGTTCTTCTCGACGAACGGCATAAAGTTCATGTACAAGAAAAACCAGTTACATAAACTTTCTGTGCTCCGTGGCCAGGACGCGTCAGCTTTTTCTCAGCACAAACGAACGGAGTCGAATGTCGAAGTGCGAGAGCTGGGTAACCTTGCAGCTGTCAGTGGTGTGGCATTCATTGTCACGCCGCAAGGGAGCAAGCAGATAAATTTCGTCGAGAGCTGGATCAAAATCAACGACAGTTGGAAGTTGCAATTTCAATCATTCGAAGGTGAAGGCTGACGCAACAGATCAGGCCAGCACAGCGTGTTCAATCCTGTGCTGGCAAGATCGTTGCGCACTACTCCGTCAGCGAAAATACGGCGAGCTAAGGCGTTACCAGCACATCACACTGCGATTCGTCCAGTACATGCTTGGTGACGCTACCCACCAACAGCTCTTCCAGCGCGCTCGTACCCTGCTTGCCGACCACGATCAGGTCGCATTCCAGCTCCTGTTCCTGCTCGGCAATGCGCCAGCCAGGGTCACCGTGCACCACGATCTGCCGTGCATCGGCTACGCCGGCAGCTTCGCTCAATGCGGCCAACTGTGCCACTGCATCCTGGCGGATGACATTGCGGTAGCGGGTGAGGGTGTCCTGGTCGATATGGGCGAAGCGCACGCTGCCTTCGAACGGGGCTTCGTACGCATGCAGCAGGATGATCTCGGCCTGCGGGGCAATGGCCTTGGCCAGTTGGATCGCGCGCAGCGAAACAGGTGAAAAATCGACGGGAACCAGCACGGTGCGGTAGGCGTCACGAGGTGCCGGCTTGACGACCAACAACGGGCAGGGCATGTGGTTGAGCATTTTTTGCACGGTCGAGCCCAGCAGCAGGCGCCGCGCCACGCTCTGGCCCTTGGCTCCGCACACCAGCAGGTTGCTGTGTTTGTCCTGCACTACCCGGGTGATTTCCGTGATCACCGAACCACTGGCAACCTGCACACCCGCAGAAATGTCGTAGCGCTGGAACAACATGGCGGCCAGTGCGCGGGTTTTTTCGCCGGCGCTGTCCAGTACCCGTTTCAACAGGTCGTCATCAGGCGCCACCAGTTGCTTGAGGCGCTCGAAGGGGGCCGGGTTGGCAACGTACAGCAGGTCCAGTGCGGCCTGCTGCGTGTTGCTCAGGTAGGCAGCGCGCTCTGCTGCGTTGCGGGCATGGGGGGACAGGTCGGTGGCGACCAGTATGTGTTTCAGCGGGCTCATGTGGGGCTCCTTTTCCAAGGCCGCGCACAGTGGTCGAAGGCAAACCTTGAACAATGTGCGCCTGGCGGTGCTTGAGTCATTCCTTGCGTGCAGCCATCGTCGCGCGAACCCGGCGCGAGGGCTTGATTTGGGTCAATGGAGTGTAGGTGCAGCGGCGGATCATGCCAGCAACAGCATCCGCAGCACCCCGGTCACGACAATGGCGAACACCACCACCGGCAAGAGCGAAAACCGTGTGGCTGCGTACACCGTGAGCCCCAGCGCAATCAGGTCGGCCGGCTGCCCGGAAACGAACTTGGGAGCGATCACGGCAATCAACACGCAGCCGGGCGCGGCGTTCAGCACCTGGGTCAGCTGTGGCCCCAGGGTGCGCTTGCGCAGCAGCAAGAAGCCCAGCGCACGGGTCAGGTAGGTGGCCACGGCCATGCCCAGGATGGTGACCAGCGTCGAAACGTCCATCATGGCTTGGCCCACAGGTAAGCGCTCACCAGGCCAGCCACGGTACCCGCAAGCACGTACCAACCACCGGGGATCAGCAGGTAGAACAGCGCTGCGGTGAGCAGGCTGAACAGCCATGGCACGGCGGCATGTACGCCTTTCCACATGCCTTTGAGAAGTACCAGGAAGACTGCCGCGAAGGCCATGTCGAAGCCATAGCTGCGAAGGTCGCCGAGCAGCGGCCCGGCCTGCGCGCCCAGGCTGGTGAACGTGACCCAGGTGGCCCACAGGCTCAGCGACACGCCCATGAAATAGCGCAGGCTGAAGCCACCGCGCTGGCGCGCATCGGCCAGGCCCATGGCCCAGCTCTCGTCACACATGAAGAACAGCGCCCCCAGTGCCTTGGGTAATGGCAGGTGGCGCAGGTACGGCGCCAGTGTCGCGCCCATCAGCAGGTGGCGGCTGTTGACCAGCAAGGTCATGGCGACAATCACCAGGATTGCCGGCGGTGAGGTCCACAGCTCGATGGCGGCGAACTCCGAGCCGCCACCGAAGTTGAGGCCGGTCATCAACGCCACTTCGCCGGCTGCCAGCTGGTGCTGGGAAGCTTGCGCGCCCAGTACCAGGGCGAAGGGGATGAAGCCCAGCAGCACCGGCAGGGCGGCAACGGCGCCCCGGCGCAATTCGCTTTGCGGTGTGGTGGCAGGGGGGTCGTTCAGTACAGGTTCAAGGGTATTCATGGTCACCTCCAGTGGAGGAAAATTATTCCAATGAATCGCTGAAATTGGCTTGCGTAGTTGCACTGATACGCAGAGCATTTGGCATCTGCTACCGAATACTTAAAAAAAGAGAACGTTCAATGCCAATCAAGCTCGATGCCATCGACCGCCGCATCCTGCGCGCGCTGCAGCGCGACGGCAGGTTGCAGAATCAGGAACTGGCCAAACAGGTGGGGTTGTCTGCTTCGCCGTGCCTGCGACGGGTGCGGCTGCTGGAGGAGGCTGGGGTGATCGAGCGTTATGTGGCATTGCTGGACCCGGCCAAGGTCGCGCTGGGCCTGACCCTGTTCGTGCGCGTATGGCTGAAGCGTCAGGACCAGGACACCACCGATGAGTTTGTCGAGGCCGTGCGCCAATTGCCCGAAGTGGTGGAGTGCCATGTGATGGCGGGCGACTGCGACTTGTTGTTGCGGGTGGTGGCGGCTGACCTGGAAGCCTATCGGCGCTTTCAGATCAAGCACCTGACCAGCCTGAGCGTGGTGCAGAACGTGAAGACCGAAGTACCGATGGAAAAAATCAAGCTGACCACCGAGCTACCGGTGTAGCTGCGCGGGTGCCAGCCATCACAGCCCCGCGCTGGCGCGCACCATCGCGTAGGCCTGGCGCACCAGCGGGTTGACGGTGTTGGCCCGCACCCACAAGTGGTAGGTGACATCGGGTAGCGCCGGCAGGCCGTCGCTTTGGCCGAGCACACGCATGTCGGGGCCGACCATCTCCTGGCTGCGCGCAGTAATGCCCAGGCCGGCGCGCACCGCTGCCTTGACGCCGATCAAGTTGGACGCCAGGTACGCCTGGCGCCAGGCGATACCGGCCCGTTCCAGGGCCTCCAGGGCCAGTTTGCGGTACAGGCTGGGCTCGTCCACCAGCACCAGCGGCAACGGCTCGCTGGGCAGGTGCTGATACTGCGCCGCGCATATCCACCACACCGGCGAGGTACGCAGCGCAAAGCCTTCCAGGCCCGGTGCGGTGCGGGTTGAAATGACCATGTCGACCTTGCCGCGCTGCAAGTCTTCCATCAGGAACGGGCTGCGGCCAACGTCGATTTCCAGGCGCAGGTTGGGCGCCGAGCGGGCGATGTGGCTGAGCAGTGGCGGCAGGATGGTGTCGGCGATGTCGTGGGGCGAGCCGATCCGCAGCACGCCGCTGGGGCCATCCAGCCGCAGGCCCGCGAGCGCCTCGTCATTGAGCGCGAGCATTTGCCGGGCGTGGCGCAGCAACTGACGGCCAGCGTCGGTCAGCGACTTGTGGCGGCCTTGCTTGCGCAATAGCGGTACACCTACCTGTTGTTCCAGGCGTTGCATGTGTTGGGTGACCGAGGCCTGGGTGCGGCCCAGGTTGCGGCCGGCTTCGGCGAAGCTTGAATGGTCGGCGATGGCGACGAACGTACGAAGCAGGTCGAGGTCGAGGGTGCTCATGGAGTGGGCCAGGCAGCGTTGGGGGAGAGGGGCGCACAGTGCTTTTACATTAATGATGCACGGCTAAAGATAATGAATATTTATCTATTGTTGGGTGCTTGATCAAGAGGCTATCTGTGTGACCCCTATTTTTCGGGGCTTATACCCATTTTGAAAGTTTTCCGTTCATTCAGTGTTATAACGATAGGCGATATTTGAATTTCCCCTCATCCCTGCAACTTTCTAGCATGCGCGCTCATTGGCCGGGTGTTCCGGCTGCCGGGACGAGGAACCCCCATCATGTCGCTGTCCACCATTGCCCGTCGCGGGCTGCTCGCATCGTTGCTGGCCACCACCACGCTGGCCGCCAGCGGCCTGGCCCAGGCCGATGCCACCCTGGACAAGGTCCAGCAACGCCACAAGCTGGCCGTGGGCGTGGTGTTGTCCGGTGGCCCGTTCGGGGCCATCGACCCAGCCACCCGCGAACCGGTCGGTTTCAGCGTCGACCTTGCGCGTGACCTGGCGCGCCAGCTGGGCGTGGCGGTCGACCTCATTGCGGTGCAGCCGGCCAACCGTGTGCAGTTCCTGCAGCAGGGCAAGGTCGACCTGCTGATCGCCAACATGGAATGGACCCCCGAGCGCGACAAGTTGCTGGGCCACGTGCCCACGCCGTTCTACCGCGTGGGCGGTACCGCGGCGCTGGCCAAGGACAGCCCGATCAACACCTGGGCCGGGCTCAAGGGCCAGCCGGTGTGCACTTCGCAGGGCAGCAGCTACACCCAGGCGCTGGTGGAGCTGGGTGCCGACATCAAAGCCTTCAAGACCTCGGCCGAATCGCTGCTGGCCCTGCGTGGCAACAACTGCGTGGCTGCCGTGCACGATGCCACGCTGATCAACCCGCTGCTGGCCAAAGGTGGCGAGTGGAGCGGCTACCGCGCCCTGGCCCCCGAACTCAACCCGGCGCCATCGGTGATCTGGACGCGCCTGGGTGAGACCGACACCCAGCAGCGCCTAGACCCGTTCGTCAAGCAGTGGCACCGCAGCGGCTGGCTGATCGAGCGTGAGCAGGCCAACCACATCACCCCGGCCTCGCCGGCGTTGGTGGAACTGCGTGCCAAGTTGCAGGGCGAAGGCGCCTGATGAGCGAGGTTCTGCACGGGCTGGTCGGGCAGCTCGCCCGGCTTGGCCTGAATTACGGCTTTCTGTTCGAACCTACGCCAGCGGCAAACTGCTCGAGGGCGCGTTGACCACGGTCTACCTGTGCCTGTTCAGCGTGGTCGGCAGCCTTGTGGTTGGCGTCTTGCTGGCGGCGGCGCTTACGTCCGCACGTCGCTGGTTGGCCTGGCCGGCGCGGGCCTTTATCGAGGTCACTCGTAATACGCCGACGCTGGTGCAGTTGTACTGCGCGTTCCTGGTGCTGAACATGCTGATCAACCAGAGCCTGGGCAACGCCAACCCGATGACGCCCTTTGCCTGGGTGGTGCTGGTGATATCCCTGCACAAAGGGGCGTTTCACGCCGAGGCCTTGCGCGCCGGCATCGAGGCGGTGCCGGCAGTGACCCTGGAGGCGGCCAGCTCACTGGCCTTCAGCCGCCGCCAGCAACTGCTGCAGGTACAGCTGCCGCTGGCCGTGCGCTTTGCCTTGCCGGCGCTGGTCAACAACCTTATCGACCTGGTGAAGATGACCGCCGTGGCGTCGGCGATCGCTGTCAACGATATTACCTATGCCTCGATCATGATCTGGACCCAGGGCGACAATGTCATCGAACTGATGATTCTGATCCTGGCGTTCTACGGCCTGCTCAGCTTCGCTGTCAATTGTGCCGGTCGCGCCGTGGAAGCGCGCCTGAGGATGCCGGGTTATGGCCATTGAGAACCTCGCCACACTGTGGCATTGGTCACCGACCCTGGGGGCGGGCCTGTTGCAGAACATCCAGATCAGCGTTGGCGCCATTGGCCTGGGCACATTGCTGGGCTTGCTGATAGGCGTTCTGTCGCTGTCGCCCTTGGCGCCACTGCGCGGTGTCGCACGGCTGTGGGTGCAGGTGTTCCGTAACGCGCCGTGGCTGGTGCTGATCTACTTCACCTCGTACGTGTTCCCGTTCGAAATCCAGGTGGCCGGCACCTGGCTGGCCTTTCCCGACTGGCTCAAGGTCACGATCGGCCTGGCCCTGCCTGCCAGTGCCAACGTTGCCGAGATTTTCCGTGGTGCGGTGGCTTCTATCCCGGCTACCCAGTGGGAGGCTGCGCGTTCGCTGGCCTTCAGCCGCGTGCAGATCTTCCGTTCGATCATTCTGCCGCAGTGCCTGCGGCGCATGTTGCCGCCCTGGATGAACTTGTACGCGGTAGTGACCATGGGCACCGCGCTGGCTTCGCTGGTGGGGGTGCACGACCTGATCGACAGCGCGCAGATTGCCGCCAACACCGTCAACCGCAGCGGCTTCACCGTGCTGGTGTACTTCAGCGTGCTGGCGTTGTTCTTCGCCTACTGCTACCCCATTGCCCGCCTGACCCAACGCCTGGAGCGCCGCTATGCCTTCTGAACCCTTGATCCAGTTGCGCGACGTGCACCTGGCTTTTGCCGACAACCCGGTGTTGCGTGGCATCGACCTTGATGTGCAGGCGGGCCAGGCGGTGTCGATCATCGGCCCGTCCGGCTCGGGGAAGTCGACCATCCTTCGCTGCATGACCGGCCTGCTGCGGCCGCAGCGTGGCAGCATCTGCATTGGTGGTACCCAGGTCGAGCGTTTGCGCGGCGAGGCGGAGCTGATTGCCCTGCGCAAACAGGTGGGCTTCGTCTTCCAGCAATACAACCTGTTTCCCCATTTGAGTGTGCTGGACAATTTGCTGATCGCCCCGACCAAGGTGCTTGGGCGCAACCGCGCCGAGGCCCGCGAGCAGGCCCTGGCGCTGCTCGACAAGGTGCGCCTGGGCCACAAGGCAGCAGCCTTCCCAGGTGAGCTGTCGGGTGGCCAGCAGCAGCGTGTTGCCATTGCCCGTGCCTTGGTGATGCGGCCCAGGTTGATCCTGTTCGATGAAGTGACCTCGGCGCTGGACCCAGAGATGGTTGGCGAAGTGCTGGCGGTGATCCGTGAGCTGACCGAGGAAGGCATGACCTGCGTGCTGGTCACCCATGAAATGCGCTTTGCCGAAGAGATCAGCGACCAGGTGTATTTCACCGAGCATGGCCGGATCGTCGAGCATGGCAGCGCCGAACAACTGTTCCGCGCCCCGCAACACGAGCGTACCCGTGCCTTTCTGCAGCATGCGCTGGGTGAGGGCGGCCAACGCCCGAGCCGCCCGGCGCCCGATGTTTTCAGCAACCTGGGGCGCTACAGCCTCAGCGTGTGACCTCCGCTAGCCAAGAAGAGAAACCGATAATGTCCCGTGAATCCGTGATCCAGCCGTTTCTGGCGCAAGTGCGCGCTATCCATGAGCGTGGTGTCGACCGCGCCGCCCTGCAGCAGATCGTCCGCTTGCTCGAAGGCCTTGCCGAGCGCCGCGAACTGTTCAATTTCGAGCGCTTCCCGGCACCGGACGCGACCACCGGCGAGACCCAGTTCCGCTACCGCCTGAACGATGATGGCGAGTCGCCGACCCTGTACGTCAACTCGCTGCTGCCGGGCAAGGCGACCCTGCCACACAACCATGAGACGTGGGCAATCATCGTTGCCGTCGAGGGGCAGGAACTGAACCGGGTGTATCGCCGCGAAGATGACGGCAGCGACCCGGCCCGTGCACGCCTGGCGCTGGAGCAGGAGATCGTGGTGCAGCCAGGGACCTCCGTGGCGTTCCTGGGTGAAGACCTGCATGGCATTCGTGTGGAGGGAGATCAGCCGACCTTGCACTTTCACCTTTATGGTCGGCCGCTGGAGTCGCTGGAGAACCGTTACGGGGTCAAGGACGACGGCAGCGTGGTGAACTACAACAAATCACAGATGGCGCCTTCGATCGCGGCATACGGCCTTTGATCCGTATTGCCTGAGCTCAACCCTGCAAACGACCACGGACTGCGTCCCATGACTCCCAGCATCACCCCCGCGCTACTGCATGACTGGCTGTTCGACGGCCACGAAATCGCCCTGTTCGACCTGCGCGAGCACGGCCAGTACGGCGAAGCTCACCTGTTCTACGCCGTGAACCTGCCGTACAGCCGGCTGGAAATCGAGGCCCCGCGCCTGGCGCCCAACCCGCTGGTGCGTCTGGTGGTCTACGACGCAACCGGCGGCGAACTGGCGCAGCGCGGCGTGCAGCGCCTGCAGGCGCTGGGCTACAAGGCCGTGCATTGGCTCGAAGGCGGTAGCCAGGGCTGGCAGGCCGCTGGCTTTGAATTGTTCGCCGGTGTGCACCTGCCCTCCAAGGCCTTTGGCGAACTGGTCGAACATGCCTGCCACACCCCACGCATCAGCGCCCAGGAGCTGGCCGAATGGCAACGCCAGGGCAAGCCGCTGGTACTGCTCGATGGCCGGCCACTGGACGAGTTCGCCAAGATGAACATCCCCGGCGCCACCTGCTGCCCCAACGGTGAACTGGGCTACCGCCTGGAGGACCTGGTGCATGACCCCCAAACACCGGTGGTGATCAACTGCGCAGGGCGTACCCGCAGCATCATCGGCGCGCAAACCCTGATCAACCTCGGCATCGACAACCCGGTCTATGCCCTGGAGAACGGCACCCAGGGCTGGTACCTGGTCGACCTGCCACTGGAGCACGGGGGGCGACGCGGGTATCCGCCGCATAGCGGCCAGGCACTGGGGCGGCAACGGGCACGCGCCACGGGGTTGGCGCACAAGGCCGGGGTGCAGTGGGTGGCAGCGGCGCAGGTACAGGCCTGGCAGCAGGACGCACAACGCACGCTGTTCCTGTGCGATGTGCGCACCCCGGAGGAGTTCACCGCTGGCAGCCTGCCCGGCGCGCAGCATTGCCCAGGCGGGCAACTGGTGCAGGGCACCGACTTGTACATTGGCGTGCGCAAGGCGCGCGTGGTGCTGTTCGATGGCGACGGCGTGCGTGCCCCGGTGGTGGCCAGCTGGCTGCGGCAGATGGGGCATGATGCGTACGTCCTCGAAGGCGGCCTGGGCAGTGGCTTGGCATTGCCGGCACAGCCGCCGCTGGCGGTAACCTTGGCCGAAGCCAGCGCTGCAGAACTGGAGGGCGCCTTGCTGCTGGACCTGCGCCCGAGCACGGCCTACCGCCAGCGCCACCTGCGCGGCGCGCAGTGGGCGATCCGCCCAGGGCTGGCCGAGCAGGTGCGTGAGCAGTCTGGGCGCCTGGTGTTCATTGCCGACGACCCTCGCGTCGCCGAGTTGGCTGCCAGCGAACTGCCAGATACACAACGTCGCGCTGCGCGCCTGTTCCCCCAGGCGTTGCTGGCCGAGTGGCCGCAGGCCGCGGACGACACCTCGTTGCCAGACGCCGCCTGCATCGATTTCCTGTTCTTCGTCCATGACCGACACGCCGGCAACAAGGAGGCGGCACGCCGCTACCTGGCCTGGGAGACCGGGCTGATCGCACAGATGAGCGCCGCCGAGGTTGCCAGCTTCACCCCCCTGACGCACAGCGACCCGATCGCTACACGGCTGGTGCATGCCGGGCGTGGCGAATCGGGCCAAGGGGCCCACGGCGTCAACCCACCGGTCAGCCGCCTGAGCACCGTGCTGTTCGACAGCGTCGCCGAACAGCGTGAAGCGCGCAGCCATCGGGACCAGCAACGGGTGCTCAGCTACGGTGCCCGTGGCAACCCCACGGCCTTTGCCCTCGAAGACCTGGTCAGCGAACTGGAAGGCGGCTACCGCTGCAAGTTGTTCGTTACCGGGCTGCAAGCCATCACTCAGGCCTTTCTCGCCTACTTGCGCCCCGGCGACCATGTGCTGCTCAGCGATGGGGTGTATGGCCCGGTGCGGCGCCTGGCGCGCGAGCTGCTGCAGCCGTTCGGTGTGCAAGTCAGCTATTTCGCCGCCGATGGCCACGGCCTGGAGGCCGCGTTGCGCCCGAACACCCGCATGGTCTACAGCGAGAGCCCGAGTTCGTTGCTGTACGAGCTCAATGACCTGCCGGCCATGGCTGCGTTGTGCAAGCCGCGCGGGATCCTGCTGGCGGTCGACAACACCTGGGGTTCGGGTTACTTGTACCAGCCGTTGGCATTGGGCGCAGACATCTCGGTGATGGCCCTGACCAAGTACGTGGGCGGGCACAGCGACGTGATGATGGGCAGCGTGTGCACCACCCAAGAGGCCTTCGCCGCGTTGTCGCGCAGCAGCGATACCTGCGGCTGCACGGTCAGCCCGGACGATGCTTGGTTGGTGCTGCGTGGGGCGCGCAGCCTGGCCAGCCGCATGGTCGTGCACGCGCGCCAGGGCCTGGAGATCGCCCAGTGGCTCCAGGCACGCGAGGACGTGGCGCGGGTGTATCACCCGGCGTTGCCGGAGCACCCGGGGCATGCCCTGTGGCGCCGCGACTTCAAGGGCAGCAATGGCCTGCTCAGCCTCGAACTGGCCGACGCCAGCCTGGGCCGGGCAGAAGCGTTCATCGATCGCCTGCGCCTGTTCGGCATCGGTGCCTCCTGGGGTGGCTACGAGAGCCTGGTGACCCTGGCCGAGCTGGGTGAGCGCAGCTTCGCAACCCCGGTGCGTGGTGCATTGGTGCGCCTGCACGTGGGCCTGGAAGAGGTCGGCTCGCTACAGCGCGACCTCGACCAGGCGCTGCGCTGATCAGGCCCAGTCGGCGCGGTCTGCCAGCAACCTGGCCTGGCGCAACAGCTCGTCGTCTGGCGTCGCGCTGGCGATGGCCAGGCGCAGTTGCCCAAGGAACCGCCCCTGGATAGAGGCGATCGTGCCCGAGAACAGGCTCACCCCATCGCCCAGCGCGGCACCGATGGCCGCCAGATCGGGCTTCAGCCCTTTGCCGCCGGTGTAGTGCAGGTCGAGGTAGCGTTTGTCGGCAGCAATGGCCTGTGCTGCAGGCGCGGCCTCGCCGAGCAACGTGCGGCTGACGGCGTGCTGCGGGTTGCCGAACACTTCCCACACCGCGCCCGTTTCGACGATGCGGCCTTGTTCCAGTACCGCTACACGGTCGCACAGATCACGGATTACCTGCATTTCGTGGGTGATCAGGACGATGGTCAGGCCCAGCCGCTGGTTGATGCTGCGCAGCAGGTCGAGGATCGCCTGGGTGCTTTCCGGGTCCAGCGCCGACGTCGCTTCGTCGCACAGCAGAATCTGCGGCTCCAGCACCAGCGCCCGAGCAATGCCGACGCGCTGCTTCTGGCCGCCGGACAGTTGCGCGGGGTAGGCGCCGCCACGGCCGGCCAGGCCGACCAGGCGCAACAGCTCCGCCACCCGGGCGCTGCGCTGTGCTTGCGGCACCCCGGCCATGCGCATTGGCAGCTCGATGTTCTGGGCGACCGTGCTATTGGCCAGCAGGTTGAAGTGCTGGAAGATCATCGCCACCTTGCGCCGCAGCGCGTGCAAGGGCTTGCCTTGCAGCCCGGCGATGTCCTGGCCGTCGATCAGTACCTGGCCGGCGCTGGGTGCTTCCAGGCGGTTGAGCAGGCGAAGCAGCGAGGACTTGCCCGCGCCGCTGCGGCCGATGATGCCGAACACCTCGCCCCGGCGCACTTGCAGGTCGATGGCGTCGAGCGCGCTGACGGCGCCATAGCGTTTGTGGATGCCGCGCAGGCACAGGTGCGCGTCGGTTGGCTGGATTTGCTGCTGGTAACGGCTCATGTTCGGGTTCCATGCCCTCCGTCACCAGAGGGCGTCAGGGGTCAGAAACCAGGGGCGATCTGGCCTTTGTAGCGGGTCAGGATGAAGTTGCGCACTTCAGGGGAATTGAGTGCCTTGGCCAGCTTCTGGATACCCGGGTCCTGCAGGTTGTCGGGGCGGGCGACCAGGTATTCCACGTACAGGTCCTTGCCTTTTTCAACAATCAGCGCGCTGTTGGTATCGATGCCGGCCTCCAGTGCGTAGTTGGCGAAAACGAAGGCCAGGTCGACCTGTTTCACCGAGCGGGCCAGCATGGCGCCTTCCAGTTCGCGGATCTTCAGGTGGTGGGGGTTGTCGGTAATGTCGCGCTGAGTGGACTGCGGGTTGGCCGGGTCTTTCAGCGTGAGCAGCCCGGCCTCGGCCAGCAGTACCAGGGCACGGCCAGTGTTCACCGGGTCGTTGGGAATGGCGACGCTGGCGCCATCGGGCAGCTCGGCAAGGGTTTTGTACTTGGCCGAATAGGCGCCGAATGGCTCGATGTGCACGCCTACCACCGGCACCAGGTCGGTGTGCCGGGTCTTGTTGAAGTCGTTGAGGAATGGCCGGTACTGGTAGTAGTTGGCGTCCAGGTTCTTCTGCGCCAGTTGCAGGTTGGGCTGGATGAAGTCGTTGAACACTTTGATGTCCAGGTCGACCCCTTGCTTGGCCAGGGCCGGTTTGACGAACTCGAGGATTTCCGCATGCGGTACCGGCGTGGCGCCAACCACCAGGTGTTCGGCGGCCTGGGCACTGAAGGCGAGGAAAGCGGCGAGGGCGGTGAGGGTCTTTTTCATGGTCAGTACCTGAGAAGAGTCGGGGTTCAGCGGCGGGTGAAGTGTCTTACCAGGCGGTCACCGCTCATCTGCAGCACCTGCACCAGCAGGATCAGCAGCAGCACGGTGACCACCATCACATCGGTCTGGAAGCGTTGGTAGCCGAAGCGGATCGCCAGGTCGCCCAGGCCGCCGCCGCCGATCACACCGGCCATGGCGGTGTAGTCGACCAGCACGATGGCGGTGACGGTGACCGCCGCGATCAGCCCGGTGCGCGCTTCGGGCAGCAAGGTGTAGCGGATGATCTGCGCGATGCTGCCGCCCATGGCCTGGCTGGCTTCGACCAGGCCACGGTCCACTTCGCGCAGCGCGGTTTCTACCAGGCGGGCGAAGAATGGCGTGCAGCCGACCACCAGCGGCGGGATGGTGCCCTTCACGCCCAGCGACGTGCCGGTCAGCAGGGTGGTCAGCGGAATCAGCACGATCAGCAGGATGATGAACGGCAGCGAGCGCAGCACGTTGACCACCACCGACAGGCTTCGGTACAGCGGGCCGTGCGCCAGTAACTGGCGCTGCCCGGTCAGGTACAGCAGTACGCCAAGGGGCAGGCCGAAGAGCACGGTAAAGCCCAGTGCGGCGCCCAGCATGCTGAGCGTTTCCAGGCAGGCCTGGGCGATTTCCGCCCAGTCGACGTTGGTCAGCAGGTCATTCATTGGCGTGGCCTCAGTTCCAGTCATGGCGAGGCGGCTTGACGCCGTTCAGTGCCCAGTTACCGACCAGGTGGTACTTCCAGCGCACCGGGTCGTGCAGGGTGTGCACGCGGGCGTTGCGCCAGTGGCGGTCGAGATTGTGCCGGGTCAGCGACGAGCGCGTGCCGCCCAGTTCGAACAGGCGGTTACTGGCTTCGATGGCGGCCTCGGTGGTCAGTACCTTGGCCTTGGCCACTGCAATCGAAGCCAGGGCCACGTTGTTTTCATCAGGGGCGGGTTTGGCCGCATCCAGGGCCTGGCCTGCACGTTCGAGCAGGGCTTCGGCGGCTTCCTGACGAATCTCCAGCGAGCCGACCTGGATGATGGTCAATGGGTCTTCGCTGGCCTTGTCGACCTGGGCATCGATCCACGGCCGGGCATGCTCACGCACGAAGGCGAGGGTGTCGTCCAGCGCTGCGCGGCCGATGCCGGCGTCGATGGCCGCTGTGGTCAACTGAGCGAAGGGGCCGGCGAGGGTCGGGCTTTCGTAGGAGCGGTAGCTGGGGAACAGGTTGAATGCCGGCACCCGCAGGCCGTCGAGCAGCACCGTGCCGCTGGACGTGGTGCGCTGGCCCATGCTGCTCCAGTCATCGACGATCACCAGGCCGGCGCTGCCTCGTTGCACGAAGGCCAGTTGGGCACGGTCCTGCTCGTCCAGGGCCAGCACGCCGAGCCAATGGGCGTACAGCGAGCCGGTGCAGTAGCCTTTGCGCCCGTCGATGCGGTAGCCATCGCCCTCGGCGACCAGGCGTGTGCGAATGTCCTGGACGGTTTTGCCGCCGGTTTCCGACAGGGCGTTGGCAAATCGGTGCCCTTGCAATACCAGATCGTAGAAGTAGCGTTGCTGCTCTGGCGTGCCTTGCAGGCGTATGTCTTCGAGCAGGCAATAGTGGTTTTGCGGAATTTGCCCAAGGGATGGGTCGGCAGCGGAGACGATGGCGATCACGCGGGCAAGCGTGGCGAACGATACTTCGGCGCCACCGTAGGCCCGCGGCACGGTGATGCCCCATAGCCCGCTGTTGGAAAAGGCGTCGACGATGTCGACCGGTACTTCGCGGTTGCGGTCGCGTTCGGCTGCGCCCTCGCGCAGCAGTTCGGCGACTTGATGGGCGACGGCAAGCGCCTCGGCGTCATCGCGAATGATGTGCGCCGCTGGCGTGCGGATTTCGTAGTTGGCGGATACGGTAGGGGCAGGCATGAGCAACTCGTCGTGTAGGCGGATACCTTCACGTTGCAGCTGCTGTGCCAACCTTTAAAGCCAATGAAATCAGGCTTTTAGCTTAGTGTTTCGAGGGGTATCTGCCTGAAAACCCAACTAACTGTTGTTGCACTGTCGGCCCTGCAACAGCAGCAGTTCACTGAGCTTGTCCATGGCCGGTGTCGCCTGGCTGCCTTTACGGGTAACCAGCTCGTAGGGGTCGCTGACCGAGCCCATGCTCAGGGGCAGAATGCTGACCTGTTGATTCATCGCACATTGCCGGGCCACGTCGATCGACACCAGAGCGACGAAGTCAGGGCGGTTTTGCAACAACGACAAGGTTGCCAGGATCGAGGTGGTTTCAACCAGGTGCAGCGGGAAGCGCAGCCCGGCATCGTGGAACTCGCGCTCCAGTTGCACGCGCATCGGCATGTTGGCCCGGTACACGATCCAGCGGCTCTCGGCCAGCTCGTCAAGGCTCAGGCTTGCCGCATGCTTTAACGGGTGGTCGATGTTGGCGATGACCGCCAGCGTCTCATCCTGGACAAAGGTGCTGGCGAACAACTGTGGCGTGTTGCTGACGCTGGTGCGGCACAGGGCGATGTCCAGGCGGCCGCTCTCGATCTGCGCCAGCAATGACTGGCTGGTGTCCTCGATGATTTCGAACGACATCTGCGGCTGGATGCCGGCCAGCTGAGACACGGCTTTCATCAGCAACGGCACGGCGCCCATGATCGCCCCCACCGCCAGCCGGCCGCCAACCCCACGCAGGATGGCATCCAGGTCATGCCGCAGGTTGGCGATATCAGTCTGTACCACGCGGGCGTAGCGGATGGCGCAGTGCCCCGCGGCCGTAGGCTCCAGCCCGCGGTTGGTGCGGTTGAACAGCACGGTGCCGAAGGTGGTTTCGATTTCCTGCAATGCCTTGCTGGCACCAGGCTGGGTAAGCCCGACGCTGCCTGCTGCACCGAGCAGCGAGCGGTGCTCGTCCAGCTCGATCAACAAGCGCAGGTGGCGGGCGTGCAGGCGGGACATGATCGAATTGAGCGAGGGGGTCATCGGGTATGCATCCTGGTTATACCGATATGGATTGTTCTCAATACCATGGCCAGCCGTGCATTCCTATACTGGCGCTGCACAGCGTCGCTTCCCTTGCGGTTGAGACGCCCAGAACAATAAAGCCAGGAGCCTGCCAAGCCTTATGTCCCTGATCAACTACGTCACCCAGATTCAATTCGAAATCGGCGCCATCGCCCGCTTGCCTGCCGAGTGCGAGCGCATTGGTATAACCAGGCCTTTGATCGTGACCGACCGAGGCGTGCGCGCTGCCGGTATTGTCGATACGGCGTTGAACACCTTCGGCGACAGCACCGCGCAACTGCCGATCTATGACGGTACGCCACCCAACCCCAACGAGAATGCCGTGCGTGAAGCCGTGGCCATGTTCAAGGAGTGCGGCTGTGACGGCATCATCGCCATTGGCGGCGGTTCGGCGATCGACCTGGCCAAAGGGGTGGCGGTGTGTGCCCGACACGATGGCCCCTTGAAAAGCTTTGCGGTGATCGAGGGCGGCCTGGCCCGCATCACCCCGGCAACCGCGCCGGTGATTGCGGTACCGACCACCGCCGGCACGGGCAGCGAGGTAGGGCGGGGCGCCATCCTGATTCTGGATGACGGGCGCAAGGTGGGGGTGATCTCGCCCCATGTGGTGCCCAAGGCTGCCATCTGTGACCCGGCGTTGACCCTTGGCCTGCCGGCACAGCTCACGGCTGCCACTGGCATGGATGCGATTGCCCACTGCCTGGAAACCTTCATGGCCCCTGTATTCAACCCGCCTGCCGACGGTATTGCCCTTGACGGCCTGTGGCGCGCCTGGCGCTTCATCGAGAGCGCCACCCGCGAACCGGGCAACCTGGACGGGCGCATCAACATGATGAGTGCCTCGCTGCAAGGTGCGTTGGCTTTCCAGAAGGGCCTGGGCTGCGTGCACAGCCTTAGCCATGCGCTGGGCGGGATCAACCCGCGCCTGCATCACGGTACCCTCAATGCGATCTTCCTGCCTGCCGTCATCACCTTCAACCGCCAGGCCGAAACGGTGCTTGACGAGCACAAGATGCAACGCATCGCCCAGGCGATGGGGTTGGCGGACGACAGCCAGATCGAAGAGGCCATCCGCAACATGACCCGCACGCTGGGCCTGCCGACCGGGCTGCGCGAGCTGGGCGTCAGCGAGGACCTGTTCCCGCGCATCATCCAGGGCGCGCTGGCCGACCACAGCCACCGCACCAACCCGCGCGAAGCGTCTGCCGAGGACTACCAGGGGTTGCTTGCAGCGTCCATGTAAGCCGTTACTCGCGGTTCTTCCAATAACAACAAAAGTGAACGCCCATGAATAGCAAATATGCGCAAGCCGAGCTTGCAGGTTCGCCGGAAGCGGTCGCCAGCGCGAACCCCTTCAGAAAGTACCAGGTCATCACCGTCAGCCTGTTGCTGGTGATTGGCATCATCAACTATGTCGACCGCAGTGCGCTGTCGATCGCCAACACGTCGATCCAGCGCGACATGGGTATCACGCCGTCACAGATGGGCATTCTGCTGTCGGCGTTTTCCCTGGCGTATGCCTTTTCGCAACTGCCCCTGGGCATGATCATCGATCGCCTGGGCAGCAAGATCTCGCTGGGGGCGGCCTTGTTGGGCTGGTCGGTGGCGCAGACGGCTTCCGGCCTGATCAACAGTTTCTCAGCGTTTATCGGGCTGCGGGTGGTGCTGGGGATTGGCGAAGCGCCGATGTTCCCGTCGGCGGCCAAGGCGCTGGCAGAATGGTTCGAGGCCGAAAAGCGGGGGACGCCGACCGGCATCGTACTGTCATCGACCTGCATTGGGCCGTGCCTGGCGCCGCCGTTGCTCACGTTGCTGATGGTCACCTGGGGGTGGCGCGGCATGTTCATCGTCACCGGGGTGTTTGGCATCTTGGTCGCCGCCTGCTGGTTCGCCTTCTACAAAAGCAAGGCGCGCTACCTGGCCGAACTGCCTGCCGAAGAGCGTGAGCGGCTGCTGGCGACCCAGGCGTGTAAACAGCCGGAGGCAAGTGCCAGGCCGAGCCTGCGGGCACAACTGGCGGCGTGGGCCGAGTTGTTCCGCCACAAGAGCACCTGGGGCGCTGTATTGGGCTTCATGGGGGTGATCTACATGCTGTGGCTGCACCTGACCTGGTTGCCGGGCTACTTCGAACGTGAGCATGGCTTGAGCCTGTACCAGACGGCCTGGGTGGTTTCGCTGGCCTATGTGTTCGGTGCGCTGGGCACCATTGTCGCGGGACGCATCTGCGACCGCCTGGTGAAAAACGGCGCCAGCGTGCTGGGTAGCCGCAAGCGGGTCGTGGTGACGGCGTTGTTCGCGGCGGCGGCATTTACCGTTCCGTTGTCGTTCGGTAGCGGTTTCATGCTCAGCGTGGCATTGCTGTGCTGCGCGTTGTTCAGTGTGAACATGGCCAGCTCCACCGCCTGGATGATCGCCAATACGGTGGTTGACAGCCAGCGTGTGGCCTCGTTTGGCTCGATCCAGAACTTCGGCGGCTACCTGGCGGGCTCGGTGGCACCGATCGTGACCGGGTTCAGCATCCAGCAGACCGGGTCGTTCGCTTCGGCATTCCTGATCAGTGCAGCGGTGGCGGCAGTGGCGGCGATGGCTTATGTACTGTTGCTGAAGCAGCCGGTTTCAACGGATCAGTGATCGTCATGCCGATTCATAACGGCTTGTTATGCCAGGCATCATGACAATATATTTACCCTCATCAATTTCAGGCCCTAGCATCTGTTGCCCGCCATCGCCCATTTCCATGAGGTTTTGATGAACAGTTCGCTCTTCGTACACCAACGCACCGCAGCCCTGTTAATGCAGCACTGGCGCAGTGGTGACCTGCTGACGGAACTGCCCGCCAGCCTCAAGCCTGAGACGTTGAAGCAAGGTTATGACAGCCAGGACCAGTTGTTTGCCGCTGCCGCTGGCCAGCGCGCAGGTTGGAAGCTGGGCGTCGGCAGCCCCGCAGCCATGCGAGCAGCCAACTTGTCGCGGCCACTGATTGGCCAGCTGGAGGCGGGGCGTTGTCATGCGGATGGCGCACACATCCAACTGCCGGCCATTACACCGGTGACCATCGAGTGCGAGATCGCCTTCGTGCTTGACCGTGATATCCCGCCACAAGCTGGGCGGGCCCCGGTCAGTGAGGACATCCGCGCTACCTGCGTCACCTTCGAAGTGGTGCGCTCGCGCTTTGTCGACCGCAAGGCGGTCGGCTGGCCGAGCTTTGTGGCAGACAACGTAGGCTTCGAGGCGCTGGTGGTCGGCAGCAGCCTGGGCGCAGGCATCGCTGTACCGCTGTTGGCCGACCTGGCCGAAACCACCGAGGTGCACGTAGACGGTGAATTGCGGGCGCGTGGCCTGTCGGGCGAAGCGGCGACCGACCCGCTGGTGTCACTGGCCCACCTTTATGCACATGCCGCCGAACGCGGCGAGACCTTGAAGGCAGGTGATGTGGTGACCACGGGGGCCATGTGCCAGCCCTTTGACCTGGATGGAACCGGGTATCGGATAAGCGCCAGGTTCCTTGGCCAGGTGCTGTCGTTCACGCTGTAACGGCCGACCATTGCTCGAACGCCGCCTGCATCCTCTGCCGGGTCTGTGGGTCGGCGGGGATCAGGTGTTCGATGCGCAGTGATTCCACCGTGATATCCAGCGGCATGCCGAAGGTGGTGAACGTGGACAGGAACCTCAGCTCGCCATAGGGGCTATGCACACGCGTCAGCAGCACTGGTGTGGCAGCCGTTTCGAGCGGGCTGCCCGGAATCGGCAGTTTGCCCAAGCGCTCTGCCAGCGCCGGGTTGCCTGCCGCCTCCCTGGACGCACGTTGCCAGGCAGCGCTGCGAATTTCTTGCGCATTGGCCAGATGATCGCCCAGGCCGCCGGGGCAGAGCAGTGTCTGCAGCAGGTTGAGGCCTGTGGCCGGCTGTGCTGTAACGCCGGCCATCGCCAACAAGAGCCCGGTACTGGTATTGGCGGCGATGACGTCCCAGTTGCTGTCGATGACGATCGCAGGTGCGGGGTTGTTGACCTGCAGGATGTGTTCAATGGCGGCATGCACCAGCGCCAACTCGGGCGCATCGAGTGGCGAGGCCGCGTAGCGGGGCGCGTAGCCGGCAGCGACGAACACTTCATTGCACAGCTCCAACGGCGCGCCAAGGGCCGAAAGCAGCGCATGCAAGGTGCTCGGGCTGGCCCTGGCGCGGCCGGTCTCCACGCAGCTCAGATGGCGCTGCGACAGCCCCGCCAGCAGCGCCAGGTCCAGCTGGCTGAGGCTGGCCTGCCGACGCAGGTGGCGTAGATGCTGGCCTGCCGAAGTATGTGGGGCAGGGCTATTGCGATGGAACAGGTGCTGATTCATGCGTGGCCTGATCGTCCTTGAGTGCAATGTACATGACCTCACTGGTCATTGAGCGCCAACAACCCTACCACTACTGTGCCCGCAAACCCTACCAAGGAGAACGATATGGGCTTGCGTATCTGCGCGCTGGCAGTGCTGATGCTGTTTTCGCTGTATACCGGCTGGACGATGCTGATTGCCGAGCAATCACTGCTGGCGTTCGGGCTGGCGCTGTTGTCCCGGCCGGACACTGCCCAGGTAGTCATCGACCTGTACCTCATGGCGGGGCTGGCTTGCCTGTGGATGGTCAAAGACAACCGACTACGGGGCAGTGCCGGCGTCGCGGTGCTGCCTTACCTGCTGCTGACCGTTGTCTTCGTTTCGCTGGGGCCGTTGTTGTACCTGGTGATACGAGGCGTTGCCGGAGGGCGACAGCCATGAGCGGTGCCTTGCAGGTGTACGCGTTGTGCGTGGTCGTGCTGTTTCTCAAGATGTTGTTGGTTTCCTGTTATCAGGGCTATCACCGCTTGCGTTTCGTGGCCTTCACCAACCCGGAGGACGCCGCTGTATTCAAACGCGCCGCACAGGCCACGGAACGCCCGCAGGTGTTGCGTGCAGCCAAGGCATGGGCCAATGACCTGGAAAATATCCCGTCCTTCTTCGCCCTTGGTGGCTTGGCCATCGCCCTCGACACACCGGCGGCGCTCGGTGCCTGGTTAAGCATCGTGTTCACCTGCGCCAGGGCCCTGCACACTTGGGCCTATCTGGCGGGGGTGCAGCCCTGGCGAACGCTGTTCTATGGCGTCGGGGTGGTCTGCCTGTTGGGCTTGTGCGCAATCATCGTGCTGAAGGTACTGAAGGGTTTGCTTCACTGATTCTGGCGAAAGAGCAAAGTTTGCATGAGTCAACTTGATGCTTTCCCGCATTGCTACTAATACTTAGGTACTGCCGGGAGAGGGATGATCATGCAGACGCGCTTTGTGGTGGTTCCAGCGGTGCCGCTCAAGAAAGAAATCTATCCACGCAACCTTGGCTTTCCCGCCACATTGGCGGCGGGCTATGACTTGTATGACACGCAAGAAAAGCTGCGTCTGAGCCTGCACTACCCGACACGCGCCGAAGCTGAGTTTCAATGTGCATGCCGCAACCGTTGTCGGGATGCCGACGAGGCGGATATCGCGGGAATTGGTTGAGCCCAGTGCAACATTGATACATGCAGAAAACCAAGGGCCGCCAGGCGGCCCCAATGCGTTGGGCTGACAGGCGTCAATAAATCTGCGGCACGATGATATCCATCGGCGTCGGGTTGCGAATGTAGTCCTCCTTCCTGACCCGTTGCGGCAGCTCGATCATCGGCACCTCCACTTCTTCATAAGGCATTTGCCCCAGCAGGTGGTGGATGCAGTTGAGCCGGGCTTTTTTCTTGTCGTCGGCCTGTACCACCCACCAGGGTGCCTCGGCGATGTGGGTGCGTTCGAGCATGATTTCCTTGGCCTTGGTGTAGGCCTCCCAGCGCCGGCGTGACTCCAGGTCCATGGGGCTGAGCTTCCATTGCTTGAGCGGGTCGTGCAGGCGGCTGAGAAAGCGCAGGTGTTGTTCCTGGTCGGAAATGGAAAACCAGTACTTGATCAGCTGGATGCCTGAGCGGGCGAGCATGCGTTCGAACTCCGGTACCGTGCGGAAAAACTCCTCGTACTGGTCGTCGTTGCAAAAGCCCATGACCTTTTCCACGCCGGCACGGTTGTACCAGCTGCGGTCGAACAGCACGATTTCGCCTGCCGCCGGCAAATGCGGAACATAACGCTGGAAGTACCATTGCGTGCGTTCGCGATCATTGGGGGCGGGCAGGGCGGCCACCCGACAGACACGGGGGTTGAGGCGCTGGGTGATGCGCTTGATCACGCCACCTTTGCCAGCCGCGTCACGGCCCTCGAACAGGATCACCACCTTGTGGCCGGTCTTGACCACCCAGCTTTGCAGCTTTACCAATTCCCCTTGCAGGCGGAACAGCTCGCGAAAGTAAGTCCTGCGTGCGGCTTTTTCGCTGCCATCCTCGACATGTTCATCAAACAGCGCATTCAGGTCATGGCCGTCTTCGGCCAGTTCCAGTTCCAGTTCTTCATCGCTGTGGTCAAGCAGTTCGCGGTGGATGCGCCGCATCAAGGCGTGTTCTGTGGCGGTCATGGCAAAGGCTCTCGTTAGCGGAAATGGCCAAGTGATAGTCCGCTTCGGTTACCAAGGCATGACATCAAGTTGCCGTCATGGCACAGGTAAAGCGCTCTAACACGCGGATGCCATTCAACAGTCACAAAGCTGTAACACAGCTGATGCAAAGTGTGCCGGCCATCACACGGAGCACTTTTTGATGAAACGCCTGATGAAGTCTGCTGCACTCGCCGTTGCGGTTTCCCTTTGCGCCACTTCGGCAGCCTTTGCTGCAGAAAACGTCCGCCTGACTGGTTCCGGCGCCAGCTTCCCTGCACCGATCTACCTGACCTGGTTCAAGGACTTCAGCAAGAACACCGCTGGCGTCACCGTTGACTACCAGTCCAAAGGGAGCGGGGCGGGTGTTCAGGACTTCCTGAACAAAACCGTCGACTTCGCCGCCAGCGACTCGGCCATGAGCGAAGCAGACATTGCCAAGGTTGGCGAAGGCGTGCAGTTGCTGCCAATGACCGCCGGTGAAATCGTCCTGGCTTACAACCTGCCGGGCAACCCGAAAGGGCTGAAGCTGCCGCGCGATGTGTACTCCAACATTTTCCTCGGCAAGATCACCCAGTGGAACGACCCGCAAATCGCCGCGGCCAACCCTGAGCTGAAACTGCCTGCCACCCCGATTACCGTGGTCGTGCGTGCCGACTCCAGCGGTACCACTGCGGTCTTCACCAAGCACCTGTCGGCCATCAACGCTGACTTCAAGCAAGGGTTGGGTGAAGGCAACACCGTCAACTGGCCGGCCACCGACAAGTTCATCAAGTCGCCGAAAAACGATGGCGTAACCGCCACCGTCCGCCAGACCCCAGGTGCCATCGGCTACATCGAGTACGGCTTCGCCAAGCTGGCCAAGGTCGACTTCGCCGTGCTGCAGAACAAGGCTGGCCAATACGTCGTGCCGAATGCCGAGAGCGGTGCCGAAGCACTGGCTGCGGTGAACATGCCGGAAAACCTGGTGGCTTGGCTGCCGGACCCTGACGGTGCCAAGTCCTACCCGATCACTTCCTACACCTGGATGATCTTCCGCAAGGACAACGGCAACCCGGAAAAGGCCAAGGCCATGCGTGAAATGGTCGAGTACAGCCTGACCAAAGGCCAGACCATCGCCGACTCGATGGGTTACATCCCGCTGCCTGCGTCGGTCGTCGACCAGGTGCGTAAAGCGTCCGCCAACATCCAGTAATACCCAGGCGCTCCCGGTATTGGCATGACGCCATGCCGGGGGTGTTTGTCCCTTGTCCCGGAACTCGCCAATGAACACACCCTTTGCCATACCGGATAACCCAGACTCCGCGTGCCAGCCACCGTCTGCGAAAGACTTCCTGGTCGATCGCACCTTCCGTGCGCTTGCGCGCATTGGTGTGGTGCTGGTGCTGGCGCTGGTCTTCGCGCTGGTCTACGAAGTGGGCCGCAAGGCACTGCCTGGCATCGAAAAGCACGGCTTTGACGTGCTGTTTGGCAGCGTCTGGGACGTCAACCAAGGCAAGTACGGTATTCTGCCAGCGATCTGGGGTACGCTTTACAGCGCCTTGATCGCCCTGTTGATCGCCGGTTTCTTCGGCGTCAGCATGGCCATTTTCCTTACCCAGGATTTTCTTCCGGCCAAGCTCGCCGCGGTGTTTCGCACCATCGTCGAGCTGCTCGCCGCCATCCCCAGCGTGGTCTATGGCCTGTGGGGCATCTATGTGGTCATCCCGGCAATTCGCCCGCTGACCGCCTGGTTGAACAGCGAGCTGGGCTGGATCCCGTTTTTCGGTACCTCCCTCAGTGGCCCCGGCCTGCTGCCAGCGGCGCTGGTACTGGCGATCATGATCCTGCCGACCATCGCTGCGGTTTCCCAGGATGCGCTGACCAGCGTGCCGATGAAAACCAAGCAGGCTGCCTATGGCATGGGGACTACCCATTGGGAAGCCATCCTCAAGGTGATGGTGCCATCGGCCGCTACCGGCATCTTCGGATCGCTGGTGCTGGGCCTGGGCCGTGCGCTGGGTGAAACCATGGCGCTGGCCATGCTGGTCGGCAACGCCAACACCATTTCCCTTTCCTTGTTCGCCCCGGCCAATACCCTGGCGGCGCTGTTGGCGCTGAACTTCCCGGAGGCCGGCCCCAACGAGGTCGAAGTGCTGATGTACGCGGCACTGGTGCTGATGTTCATCACGCTGCTGGTGAACGTGCTCGGCTCGATGATCATGCTCTACGCCCAGCGGGGTAACAAACAATGACTGACCTGACGACCCCTGTGGCCGCGTTGCCCAGCCTGCAGCGCAAGCTGGAAGGCCGTGCCCTGCGCAGCCTGGTATTGACCACCCTGGCCTGGCTGGCGGCGCTGGTGGCCAGCGTGCCGCTGATTTCCGTGCTGTACATGCTGATCACTCGTGGTGGTGCACGCCTTAACCTGGAAGTGTTCACCGAGTTGCCGCCCACCGGCTTCGAGATGGGTGGCGGTTTTGGCAACGCCATGGCCGGCACGTTCGTCATGGTCGGTATTGCCGCCGCTATCGCGGTACCGGTCGGTATCCTGGCCGCGGTGTTCCTGGCCGAGCTAGGCCCGGACAGCAAACTGGCCAACGCCGCGCGCTTTGCCGCCAAGATGCTTACCGGCCTGCCGTCGATCCTGGCCGGCGTGTTTGCCTACGCCCTGGTGGTGATGACCACCGGTACCTACTCGGCACCGGCAGGCGGTGTGGCCCTGGCGGTGCTGATGCTGCCGATCGTGGTGCTGACCGCCGAAGAGTCGATGAAGATGGTGCCCAAGATCATGAAGGACGCTGCCTACGGCATGGGCTGCACCCGCGCCCAGGTGATCTGGAAGATTGTTTTGCCCACCGGCCTACCGGCCATCCTCACCGGCGTGATGCTGGCCGTGGCCCGCGCCGCTGGTGAAACCGCGCCACTGCTGTTCACCGCACTGTTCAGTAACTACTGGATCTACCACGACGGTAGCCTGGCGGTCATGAACCCTACGGCCTCGCTCGCCGTGCTGATTTACAACTTCTCCGGCATGCCGTTCGACAACCAGCTCGAGCTCGCCTGGGCGGCCTCGCTGGTGCTGGTAATGATCGTGCTGGTCATCAACATTCTGAGCCGAGTCTTCGGCAAGCCCAAGTATTGAGAAAGGGAGCATCCAACTTGAACGTATCCACTGCGCAAAGAGCCGCTCCCATGGTCAGTGAAGCTACCCCGATCGTCATGGACTGCAAGCTGGACAAGATTTTCTACGGCAATTTCATGGCCGTGCGTGACAGCCATGTACCGATCCGCAAGAACGAGATCACCGGCTTCATCGGGCCGTCGGGCTGCGGCAAGAGTACCGTGCTGCGTAGCCTGAACCGCATGAACGACCTGGTGAAGGGCTTCCGCTTCGAAGGCCATGTGCACTTCCTGGGCCAGGACGTTTATGGCAAGGGCGTTGACCCGGTGGTGGTACGCCGCTACATCGGCATGGTGTTCCAGCAGCCCAACCCGTTCTCGATGAGCATCTTCGACAACGTCGCCTTCGGCCTGCGCCTGAACCGCTACAAAGGCGACTTGGGTGACCGCGTGAAGCACGCCTTGCAAGGCGCCGCGCTGTGGGACGAAGTGAAGGACAAGCTCAAGGTCAGCGGCCTGTCGCTGTCCGGTGGCCAGCAGCAGCGCCTGTGCATTGCCCGTGCCATTGCCACCGAGCCAGAAGTGCTGTTGCTGGACGAGCCGTGCTCGGCGCTCGACCCGATCGCTACCCGCCGGGTGGAAGAGCTGATGGTCGAGCTGAAGAAGGACTACACCATCGCGCTGGTGACCCACAACATGCAGCAGGCGATTCGTGTGGCCGACACCACGGCGTTCTTCTCGGTCGATATCTCCCAGGGCACGCGCACCGGCTACCTGGTCGAGATGGGCCCTACCGCGCAGATTTTCCAGAACCCGCGCGAACAACTGACCAGCGACTACATCAGCGGCAAATTCAGCTGAGCCATGCATGCCCAAGGTGGCCGGGTGTCGCAGCCAGGGAGGTTGCAACATCTGTCCGCGTTACCTTCCGTTAAAGTGTTACCCAGGATTTCCAATGCGAGCGATGCGTCGTCTTGATCTGTCAGCGGTAGAGCGCGCACTGCGCGAGGTGCAGGGCCGCTTTGCAGAACTCAGCCAGCATTTCACCGAACCGCGCGACCCGTTCACCGACGAGGTGCTGCTGAATGTGCTTGAAGGCTATGCCCTGATTGACGACTATGTCGCTCGCGGTATCGACCTTTTCGACCTGCAACAGCTGAACCTGATGCTGGAAATCAATGCCACCGTGCTGTGCGGCAGCGACCCGGCCCGCCGCCTGGAGTTCGCCCCGCACCTTGCCGCAACCGAGGCGCACTTTTTCAACAACGTGGAAGGTGGCATCAAGGATTTGTACAACTGGTACTGCTCGTACCGCAGCGATTCGATCTGGAAGCGGGCAGCCGGTGTGTATGTACGTATCCTCAGCAAACCGCAGCTGTTCATCGAAGGCAACAACCGCACCGGTTCGCTCATCGTCAGCTACTTGCTGATGCGTGCCGGGCTGCCGCCATTCGTGCTGTCGCTGGATAACGCCGAGGGTTACTTCAACCCGTCCTCGGTCATACGCAACTCCGCTAAACACGGTGTCAAGGCTTTGTACGAACTCCCCAAGATCAAGAAAAAGTACGCCGCTTTCCTTGAAGCGAAGGCGCCTGAGCCCGGCAAGTTCTTCCTGAGCGGCACACCCGTGCCCGCCTGTGAGGGGCGCCGCTGATGCAACGGTCATCCATGTTCGCACGCGGGCGCCAAGCCATCGAACGCAAGCTCAAGCGTGGCCAGGTGCGCATTTCGTTCGATATCGACGACACGCTCGCCTGCCTGCCCGAGCACGCCGCCGCCGAAGACAGCAAGCTGCCAACCTTCGTCCACCGCTGGCTCGGCGAGCCCCTGCGCAGCGGCACCCGTTCGCTGATTCGCGATCTGCGCCGCCAAGGCTGCAGCATCTGGATCTACACCTCGTCGGGGCGCACCCCGGCTTACATCCGCCGCTGGTTGATGCTGTACGGCATCCATGTCGATGGCGTGGTCAACAGTGACCGGCACCAGCACATCCTGGCGCAGAAAGGCCTGGAAAATTCGCCGTCCAAGCTGCCATCGGCGTTCGACATCGACCTGCATGTCGATGATTCCGAAGGTGTGCGGCTGGAGGGCGTCGACCACGGTTTTCGCGTGGTGGTGGTGTGCCCGAAGGATGAAAACTGGGCGCAGAAGGTGATGGACGCGGCGGCCGATGTGCAGGCGCGGCTGGCCTGGCAACAACCGCACCGTTATGAGATGCCCGTGCGCCAACGCTCGCAGGCGCTGGCTTCCTGAAGTAACGCGATAAGGGGGCCGCAAGGCGGCCCCCAGTTCGTTCAGGCGTATTGATACCCGCCTGCTACTGATGTGTACACCCTAAGTCTTGCGTCCCGGCCCAGGCAGGTACTGGGTCCGAATCATCACGCCATACCCGCCGCTCCAAAGCACCCACCCAATCGCGCCAAAGCAGCGTATCTGGCAATTTGCCCACTTCTGATAATCGCCTCCGACATCCAGTCCCCGTTTGGAGCGCGCCATGCACAACAACAATAAGCACCTGCCGCCTCGTTTCCTCGCCGCCGCCATTGCCAGTGTTTCTGCCCTGGGCCTGAGCGGTGTCGCCGAGGCCGAGATCATGCTGTACGACAAGGACCAGACGACGTTTTCCACCGATGGCTATATCAACGCCTTCTACGTCAACAGCAAGGTCGACCGTGAGGGCGAACAGTTCGACCGCCGCCAATCGCGGGTGAAAATGGGTTTCTTGCCCAACTACCTGGGTTTCAACATGGGCAAGCAGGTGGATGACCTCAAGCTCGGTGCGCGTGCCTCGTTCTGGGTAACCATCAACGACAGTGAAACCAACGGCACCGACACCGCCATCGACGTGCGTCAGTTCTACGGCACGGTGGCCAACCCCGAATGGGGCGAGGTGCTGATCGGCAAGGACTTCGGGCTGTTCGCTCGTTCCAACATCCTGCTCGACGAACTGCTGGCCGGTTATGGCCAGGTCAGCGACACGCTGGGGCTGGTGGATGGCGGCGGGGTTTCGTTCGGCAACATCGGCAGCGGCTACCCGTACCCGTTCCCCACCTCGCAGATCACCTACCGCACCCCGGTGATGGACGGCCTGCGGGTGGCGGTGGGCATCATGGACCCGGTGGACACCAACGACAGCAGCCCCACCGGCAAGGCCTACCAGGAAAACCCCCGCACCGAGAGCGAGATCACCTACCAGTTCGACCTGGGTGGCGCGCAGATCTACAGCTGGGTCAACGGCAGTTACCAGACCTCTGACAACACGGACTCGACAGTAGAGACGATCACCTCCAAAGGGGTGGGGTACGGGGTGCAGGCGAAAATGGGCGGCTGGTCGCTGACCGGTTCTGGGTTCCAGGCCAAGGGCATCAACCCATTCTTCACCAACAATGCTGGCGAACCGGTGTTGCGCAATGTCGACAGTGACGGCTACCTGCTGCAGGGCTCGTACAAGTTCGGCAAGAACCGCGTGGCGCTGTCCTATGGCAAGACCAAGGACGATGGCAATGGGGCGGTGGGCAGCGGGGCAGACTACGAAACCCGCGGCGTGGCGTTGTTCCACGACATCAACGACAACCTCAAACTGGTGGCCGAGTACAACCAGTTCTCCATTGACGGGCATGACACCAGTGCCCAGAACGAAGACACCGATACCTTTGCGGTGGGCGCGGTGCTGACCTGGTGAGTGGTGGGGGCCGCGAAGCGGCCCCTGCAATGACAGGCTGACAACAGTACTCCCATGGAACCGCCCACCCGCTACCCAAGTAGCATTCGTCCCCCGTACCCACCTTCGTACACTGATCCCTCAGCCACCCCGCGCCGGAGACCACGATGCAGCAGGCCCAAAACGACGGTGTGGTCAGCGCCATGTCCCAGGCAACCGACGCACGGCTGGCAGCTCAGGACCTGGCGCGGCAGTTGCTGCACCCGCACTTGGGTTTCGTGTTGTTCTTCTGTTCCGCCGAATACGACTTGCAGGCCTTGGGCGAAGCGTTGGAGCAGGATTTTGGCGGTATTCGACTGGTCGGTTGCACCAGCGCCGGCGAAATCACCCCGCAAGGCTACGGCCGTAATTGCGTGACGGCGGTGGGCTTCGATCACCGGCACTTTTCCATCGCCACCGAGTTGATCGATGAAATGGAGCGCTTCAGCCTGATCGATGCGCAGCAGATGGTCGAGCGCCTGGTCGGCACCTGCCGCAGCAATACCCTGGCGCCCATCAAGGGCCACAGCTTTGCCCTGACCCTGCTCGATGGATTGTCCAGCCGCGAGGAGATGGTGCTCGCGGCCCTTAGCGCAGCACTGGGGGAAATCCCGCACTTCGGTGGATCGGCCGGTGATGACAACTACCTGAACCGCACCCATGTGTACTACGCCGGAGCATTCCACAACGGCGCAGCGGTGGTGGTGCTGGTCAACACCTGGCTGGACTTTGAAGTGTTCACCACGCACCACATTCTGCCGCGCCAGGAAAAACTGGTGGTCACCGGGGCCGACAGTGCTCAGCGCCGGGTTTTCGAACTGAATGCCGAGCCCGCTGCCGAGGAGTACGCCCGCCATATCGGCGTGCCGGTGGCCGCACTTGATCACCGGGTGTTCGCCGCCCACCCGCTGGCGGTACGCATTCACGATCAGTACTACGTGCGGGCGATCCAGCAGGTGCACCCGGACCTGAGCCTGAGCTTCTACTGCGCGGTGGAGAACGGCATCGTGCTGACGGCCATGACCCCAGGCCCGTTGTTGCCGAACCTGCACCAGCTATTCGACGGTTTGCACCAGCGGCTCGGCCCGTTGCTGCTGACCATCGGTTGTGATTGCTTCCTGCGGCGCCTGGAACTGGAGGCCCGGCACGGCCTGGAGCCAGTCGGTGCGTTCCTGCGCGAGCAACGGGTGATTGGCTTCAACACCTACGGAGAACAGTTCAATGGCATGCACATCAACCAGACCTTTACCGGGGTCGCCATTGCCCGCAACCGGCCGCCTGTCGGTCGCTGAACTGCAGGCCGAGGTTACCCGGCTGCAGCATCAGAACCACAAGCTGCAGCGCATCAACGGCGCGCTGATCGAACGCATCGAGTCCGGGGTAACCCGTGGCAACGACCCTTACGCCGCTTTCCAGCATTCGGTGGTGCTGGCCGAGCAGGTGCGTGAACGCACCGATGCGCTGAACCAGGCCATGGCGGAACTCAAGGCCGTCAACCGCTTGCTCAGCGAGGCCCGGCAGCGTGCCGAGACTGCCCACCAGCACCAGATTCGCCTGATCACCGACAACGTCCCGGCACTGATCGCTTACCTGAACGCAGATCTGGTCTATGAGTTCACCAACAAGGTTTACGAAGAATGGTATTGCTGGCCGCACGGCGTGATGCTTGGCCAGAGCCTGCGTGAGGCCCACAGCGAGCAGCATTACCAGCGCCTGGAAGCCTATGTGGCACGTGCGCTGGCGGGGGAGAGCGTAACCTTCGAGTTTGCCGAAACCAATATCAACGGCCAGGAGCGCTACATGCTGCGCTCCTACGTGCCTAACCGCCTGGCCAGCGGCGAAGTGGTGGGTATTTTCGTGCTGATCCGCGACATCACCGAACGCCGCAACACCGCCCAGGCGCTGCACCAGGCCTATCAGCACCTTGAGCAACGGGTGCGCGAACGCACCGCCGAGCTGACCAGCCTCAACGACCAGTTGCTGCGCGAAATCGAAGAGCGCAGCCAGGCGGAATCGCGCCTGCGCGAGGCCAAGCGCGAAGCTGAACAGGCCAACCTGTCGAAAACCAAGTTTTTGGCCGCAGTCAGCCATGACCTGCTGCAACCGCTGAACGCGGCGCGGTTGTTCACCAGCGCGCTGCTCGAACGCCGTGAGCCGCAGAACGCTGGCCACCTGGTGCGCAATGTCAGCAACTCGCTGCAGGATGTGGAGAACCTGCTCGGCACCCTGGTGGATATATCCAAGCTCGATGCCGGCGTGATCAAAGCGGATGTCGCCCCGTTCGCTCTCAGCGAGTTGATGGACAACCTAGCCGCCGAATACGCCCAGGTGGCGCGCAGCGAAGGGCTGGCGCTGCACTTCGTGGGCTGTTCTGCCGTGGTGCGCAGCGACATCCAGTTGCTGGCGCGCATTCTGCGCAACCTGCTCAGCAATGCCATCCGTTATACCCGCAGCGGGCGTGTGGTGCTGGGGTGTCGGCGCCTGCGTGGTGGCCTGCGGATCGAGGTATGGGACAGTGGCATCGGCATTGCCGAGGAGCACCTGGAAGACATGTTCCTGGAATTCAAGCGCGGTGATGTGCAACGCCCGGACCAGGACCGCGGGCTGGGCCTGGGCCTGGCGATCGTGGAGAAGATCGCCGGCATCCTCGGCCACCGGATCCGCGTGCGTTCGTGGCTTGGCAAAGGTTCTGTGTTCGCGGTCGAAGTGCCGCTGAGCGCCACGGCACCCAAGGCCCAACCGAGCCAGGCGATGTGCGAGCCGATGCTCGAGCGCCTGCGTGGTGCACGGGTGTGGGTGCTGGATAACGATGCGGCGATTTGCGCCGGCATGCGCACCTTGCTGGAGGGTTGGGGTTGCCAGGTGGTCACCGCGTTGTCGGAGGAAGACCTGGCGCGCCAGGTGGACAACTACCACGCCGAGGCCGACCTGTTGATTGCCGACTACCACCTGGACAACGATTGCAATGGTGTCGATGCGGTGGCGCGGATCAATGCCCGCCGCGCCCAGCCGCTACCGGCACTGATGATCACCGCCAACTACAGCAACGACCTCAAGCAACAGATCCGTGAGCTAGGCCACACCCTGATGCACAAGCCGGTGCGGCCGATGAAGCTCAAGACAGCGATGAGCCATTTGCTGGCCGGTGCAGGTCAACGCCGTAGGTAATCGGCGAAATCGATATCGCCGGCACTCAGGATCGCCTGCACCCGGTTGTGCACATTGAGTTTGCGCAATATCGCCGAAACGTGGGCCTTGACCGTGGTTTCGGCGATATCCAGGGTGTAGGCAATCTGTTTGTTCGATTCGCCTTTGGTCATGCGCTCGAGCACCAGCAGCTGCTTGCGGGTCAGGGCCTGGAGCATTTCCGGCGGGAAGCTCGGGGCGTCGTTGTGGCGCCGGCTGGTGCTGCTTTTCTGGGCGCGGATGATGTCGGGTGGCAGGTACACATTGCCATTGAGGATTTGCTCGATCGCTTCGATCATCTGTGAGCGTGGCGAGGACTTGGTGATGAAACCCACGGCGCCGTAGGTAATGGCCTGCAGCACGATTTGCTTTTCCTGCTCGGCCGAAACGATCACCACCGGCGTGGTCGGTGCCTCGTTGCGCAGGGTGATCAGGCCGTTGAGGCCATGCATGCCGGGCATGTTCAGGTCGAGCAGGATCAGGTCGAGGTCGTCGTGTGCCTGAGTCAGTGCCAAGGCGCTGTCCAGGTCGGCGGTTTCCATGACTTCACTGCCCTGGAAACCATCGCTGATGACGTTGTGGATGGCTTCGCGAAACAGGGGGTGATCGTCGGCAATCAAAATTTTGTACATGGCCTTTTCACCTTGTTTTTATTGGATGGAGCGGGGCACGCATGCGCAGGCAGGCAATTCAGGGGAAGGGCACTGGTTGCGCCGGCTGCAATGGCAGGTTGGCTTGCTGCCAGGCATCCACGCCGTCGCGGTACCAATACAGGTTGTTATAGCCCAGGGCTTTCGCGCGTTTTACCGCGTTCCAGCTTAACCAGCAATCGGAGCGGCAGTAAAACACCAGTGGTTGCTCCGGGTGACCGGCGCTGGCTTTGTGCAGGTTACGCACGAAGTAGTCCTGCCAGGCCTGGGTCAGTTCGCCGTCGCCGGTGTTGGCCAGCCATAGGCTGCCGGGGAGGTTGGCGTGCGGCTCGTCTTCGATGAAGCGCCCTTGCAGCCATTGGCGGCGATAGACGTCGATCAGCACCGGCTTGGGGGTTTGGCCCAGCAGGTGCTGCAGCGTGGCGGTGTCGATGACCTGGCCGCCTTCGACCTGTTGCGGGGTCGGGCTGCGGTAAAGGGTGGCGCGATAGCCCTCGGCGGTAAACAACGGCGCGGTGTCGGCGTGGGCGATACCCAGTGACAGACACAGCGTAAGGGCAGCCAGCAGGGGGCGCGGGGCACGTGGCATGGTTTTATCCTTTTTGTTATAGGCCCATTACATGCCAGTGGTGGTGCGTTGTGAATGCGACGATCAGACAGCAAAGGCAGTACTAAAGTAGTAGGCGGCCGCCGCCACAAGAAAGGCGCACTCACAGGCCTGGTTGATCAGCGGGGCTTGCGCAGCGCCGCATGCTGGGGGTTGAAGGTGAGTATCGCCAGCAGCGTGAACAATGCGGTCAACCCGAGGCACACCACCAGTGCCAGCAGGTTCAGGCGCTCATAGAGCGCATACCGCACCAGCTCCACGGCATGGCTGAACGGGTTCACAGCGCACAGCCAATACAGCCACTGGCTGGCCTCGCGCATCTTCCACAGCGGATACAACGCTGAAGACAGGAAAAACAGCGGGAAAATCACGAAATTCATCACCCCGGCAAAGTTCTCCAGTTGGCGAATCGCGTTCGACAGCAACAGCCCCAGGGCGCTGAGCATGAAGGCCACCAGCAACAAGGCCGGCAACGCCAGCAGCAAGCCCGCAGCCGGTGGCTGCACGCCGTACAGCCAGGCGATGGCGAGGAAGGCATAGACTTGCAGCAGGGATATCAACGAGGTCGCCAACAGCTTGCTGGCCAGCAGAAACGGCCGGGGTAACGGGCTGGTCAGCAATACGCGCATGCTGCCCATCTCGCGGTCATACACCATCGACAGTGAGCCCTGCATGCCGTTGAACAACAGAATCATGCCGGCCAGGCCCGGAATGATGTACACCTCGTAGGGGATGTAGGTGTCGTAAGGCTCGATGATGGCAATGCCCAGCGCCGCGCGAAAGCCGGCTGCGAACACCAGCAACCACAGCAGTGGGCGCACCAGGGCGCTGAGCAGGCGCGTGCGCTGCAACACGAAGCGCAGCCATTCGCGCAGCATGATGCCGTTGAAACATTGCCAGTAGGCGTTCATTGGGCGTCGGCTCCTGAAGGGGTGCTGGTCAGGCGGGCAAAGGCGTTGTCGAGGTCGCCGCCGTGCTCCAGGCTCAGCGCATCGGCCGTGCCACTGGCCACCAGGCGCCCCTGATGCAGTATCAACAGGTCATCGCTGGGCTGCACTTCGTCCAGCAGGTGGGTGGCCCACAACACACTCAGTTGCTGCTCGCGGCACAGCCGACGCAGGTGCTGGTTGAGCGCCAGGCGGCTGGCCGGGTCGAGGCCCACACTGGCCTCGTCGAGCAGTAGCAGGCGTGGTTCATGCAGCAGCGCGCGGGCAATTTCCACCCGGCGGCGATGGCCGATGTTCAGCTCGCGCACTCGATCGCGCCGGCGCTCGCCAAGGCCTTGGCGGGCCAGTTCGGCTTCGACGCGCTGGTCGCTCTGGCGCCGCGACAGGCCATGCAACGCGGCGTGGTAGCGCAGGTTTTGTTCAACGCTCAGGTCCAGGTCCAGGGTGCTTTGTTGAAACACCACGCCCAACTGGCGCAATGCCGGGCGTGCAGCGTTGCGCAGCGAGCAGCCGCACACGCGGATGTCGCCGTGCTGCAGGTCGTACAGCCGGGTAAGCAGGGCGATCAAGGTCGATTTGCCGGCACCATTGGGGCCCAGCAACGCGGCAAAACGCCCGGGCGCCAGGCTGAAACCGACCTGCCGGAGTGCCTCGCGCGCGCCATAGGCAAAGCTCACGTCACTTACATCGAGGGCGTTCATGGTGTCACCACCACACCCCAGGGGTAGCGCCCGACCTTAACCGACTTGAGCACCTTGAGGTTCTTCACATCGATGACCGAAACGTCGCCGCTGACACCGTTGGTGGCCAGCAACTGGCTTTGGTCCGGAGTAAAGGCCAACTGCCAGACTCGCCGCCCGACCAGCAGGTAGTCGAGTACCTCGTAGGTCTTGGCATCGATCACCGCCACATGATTGGCCGGGCCCAGGGCGACGAAGGCGTACTTGCCATCGGCGCTGAGCTTGATGCCCACCGGCTGGACCTTGTCCGGGTGCACGCCCTTGATCTGGAAGTTCAGGGTTTTCAGCACCTGGCGCGTGGCCACGTCGAGGATGGTCACCGTGCCGCCGATTTCCGCCGAGGCCCACAGTTTCGAGCCGTCCTTGTCGAACTCGACGAAGCGCGGGCGTTGATCGACCAGGGTGCTGTCGGCCAGGGTCTGGGTGCTGGTGTCGATCCAGTGCAGCATGTTGGTGGTTTCGCTGGTGTTGACCGCCCATTTGCCGTCGGGGCTGACCGCCATGCCTTCAGGTTCGATGCCGACGTCGATCTGCCCGAGCACCTTGTCGGTCACGGTGTCGATCACCGTCACCAGCGCATCGTCTTCGTTGGACACATACAGCCAGCGGTCATTGGGGTGCAGGGCGAACTGCTCGGGGTCCTTGCCGGAGGGCAGCTCCTTGATGATCTTGCGGGTGGCCACGTCCATCACTTGCACCCGGTCCGAATCGCTGGCGCAGATGTACAGCAGCTTGTTGTCGTGGGACAGCAGCAGGCCGCGCGGGCGCTGGCCCACCGGCAGGGTTTCGGTGACTTGCAGTGTTTGCATGTCGATCAGGCTGAGGCTGTTGTCCTTTTCGTTGGAGACCCAGGCGGTGGCCGCCGTGGCGTGCCCGCAGGCCAGCGCCAGGGCGCCCGACAGCAGGCTGGGGTAGAGCAGGGCCCGGTGGAAGAGGGGGCGGCGCATGGCAAATTCCTTATTGTTGTGGTTGTTGGGTCAGGGGTAGCTGCACGTCACTTCGGGCTTGTCGTAGCCCAGGCTGTCCATTTCATTGAAGGGATGCAGGAAGCCCTCCTGCGGCGAGGTGCTGACCAGGGCCCGCGGCTGCACCAGCGCAATCGGCTGGCGCAGTTCACCGTTCCATGGGCGGTAACTGAGCTTGCGGCCCTTGAAGCCGTCCAACGGCAACTGCTCGCTGAGCAGCAGTTGCTGCAGCGCGCGTGGTTCGGCCTGGCGCAGCTTGCTGGCCGCGCTGGCGACGCTGCGCACAGCCATCCAGGCGGCGAAGTCGCGGTCGTTCATCCAGCGCCCGGCCTGGGCCTCGAAGCGCTTTTGCAGCTGGGCCGCACCGAAGGTTTCCACGGTCTTGTGCCAGCCCGTGGGGGTCAGGCCCTGGGTGCCGGCCACCGGGCGCGGGTACCAGGTCTGGTAGGGCAGGTATTCGCCGAAGTCGCCGCGTTCGTCAGCCACCAGCACCACGTCGTATTCGGCGGTTTGGGTGAACAACGGCATGTCGGCCTGGGCGCTGCGGCGCTGGTCGTTGTCGAAGGTCCAGGTTTTTTCCGCGACCAGTTGCACACCAAAACGCTTCAGTGCGCGGCGCAGGGCGTCGGCGTAGGCTTTGTCGTCCTTGGTCTGGCCGACCACCAGCAGCGCCCGCTGCCACTTGCGCAGCACCAGGAACTGCACCAGGGCATCGGCCAGCATGGCCCGGCCCGGCAGGCTGTGCAGCACATTGCCCAGGCACTGGCTGCTGCGCAGGCTGTCGTCAGGGCTGCCGGCATTGAACAACAGGCTGTCGGGCAGGGCGGCGGACAGCGCGCGCAGGCTGGCTGCTGGGGCGTTCACCACGAACAGGCGCAGGCCTTGGTCATGCTGGGCGTTGGCGGCCTGCAGCAGGGCCTCGGGGCTGTCGACCGTGGCGCTGGTCAGCTGGAAGTGCTGTTTCAGGAAGCGCCCGGTGCTGTTGCTGTCGACAATCGCCAGTTCCGCCCCTTGCAGGCCGGCGTCGGCAGGCTCGGGGATGATGTTGGACAGCAGTGGGCCGGGGTCGGGGCGATAGCCCAGGTAGCCAATGCGCACCTGCAACGGTTCTGCAGCGCACACCAAGGGCGCCGACAACGTCGCGGCCAGGGCCAGCAGGCAGGTCAAGGCAAGTTGGGCAGGCTGGCGCATAACACACTCCACGGCAGATGGCGCCAGCATAGGAACCCCGCCGGGAGGGGGAAATATGCAGAAAGTAGCGCTCGGCCGGTACCAAGGTAGTAATTCACCGCGCAGGCCACGGTTTTACGATGGGCCGCAGCGCCCCGAGGAGAACCGCCCATGCGCCTCATCAACCTGTCTGCCCTGTGGCGTATCAACCTTTGGGTCACCTTCTGCTTTGCCCTGGTGACGCTGGCGTGCGCCGGGGTGCTGTTGCACCAGGCGGTGGCGGACGTCGAGCGTGAGTTGCAGTCCGCCGAAGCCGTGGTGGCGTACCTTGGCGACACTGCCGAGCGTGACCCGGCGAGCCTGCAACCCGGCCTGACCGAGCGCTTGCGCCATGTGCGGGTGCACTGGCTGGCGCCGGGTGAAGCTGCACAGCTTCCACACCAAGGCGGTGTCGATGCCTGGCTGGGGCGTCAGCTGTTCGGCGAGCGCGATCACAGCAGTCGGCTGCTGGCGCTGAGTGACGGGCGCCGAGTGTTGATAGCCGTGGATGCGCGGGATGAAATCGACGAAGTCTGGGATTCGCTGCAGCAACTGCTGAGCCTGTGCGGCTTGGCCCTGTTGTTGAGCCTGTTGACCATCCGCTGGGCGGTGCGGCGTGCCATGGGCCTGCTGGAGGAATTGCTGGGTGCCTTGCGCCAGGTTTCAGGCGGGCAATTGACAGCACGCCTGCGCGAAGCCGGCCTGCCGGAAGCGCGCCAGTTGGCGGAACACTTCAACCGCATGGCTGCCACGCTGGAGCAGGCCCAGGCTGACAATGCCCACCTGACCCAAGCCCTGTTGGCGGTGCAGGAACAAGAGCGTACCCAGCTGGCGCAGACCCTGCACGATGACCTGGGGCAGTACCTGGCCGGCATGCGTGCTCAGCTCTGCCTGTTGCGCATGGTGGCCGATCAGCCTGCGGTGGTGACGCAGACGGCGCACGCCCTCGAATTCAATTGCGAGCGCTTGCAGCAGGGTTTTCGCGCGCTGGTGCACAACCTGTACCCCGTGGCGCTGCACTACATGCCGCTGGCCGAGGCTTTCGGCCTGCTGGTGAGCCAGTGGCAGGCCAGCCAGGGCATCGAATGCCGGCTACGGGTTGGCGAGCACTTGCCGGCGCTGCCTGGGCCGAGCAGAACGCACTTGTACCGCTTGCTGCAGGAGGCGCTGACCAACGTCGCCCGGCATGCCGGCGCCAGCCAGGTGCGGGTACGTCTGCAGCGCAGTGCCAAGGGTTTGCGCCTGTTCATTCGCGACAATGGCTGCGGCGCACGCCCGCCCCAGCGCCCAGGGCTAGGTTTGCACTCGATGGCCGAGCGCGCCCGTAGCCTGGGCGGGGAGCTGCGTATTTTCAGCCGCCCGGGTGGCGGCTGGGCGCTGGCCCTGAACATTCCCAAGGAGGTGTGATGAATATCGTGTTGGTGGATGACCATGCCGTGGTCCGCCAGGGCTACGCCAGCCTGCTGCGGGCGGTGCTGCCGTTGATGCAGGTGCGTGAGGCTGCCAGTGGTGAAGAGGCGCTGGCCCGGGTGCAGGAGCAAGTCCCCAACCTGGTGATCATGGACTTTGGCCTGCCCGGTATCAGTGGCCTGGAAACCACCCGCCGCCTGCGCCAGCGCCTGCCGCAACTGCGGGTACTGTTTTTCAGCATGCACGACGAGCTGCCGCTGGTGCGTCAGGCGCTGGACGCGGGGGCCTCGGGCTACCTGACGAAGAACTCGGCGCCCGAGGTGTTGATCGAGGCGGTGCAGCGGGTGATGGCCGGGCATGCCTACATCGAGCAGCCTCTGGCCACCCAGTTGGCGTGCACGTCACAGCAGAGCGCCAGTGATCCACGGTTGCAGCGCATGACCCAGCGCGAGCTGGAGATTTTCACGATGCTGGCCAAGGGGACGCCGATGCGGGTGATTGCCGAGCAGTTGTGTATCAGTGCCAAGACCGTGTCCAACCACCTGACCTTGCTCAAGAGCAAGTTGCAGGTCAGCTCGCATGCCGAGCTGGTGCACCTGGGGATCGACCTTGGGGTGGTAC